>CAZYNC010000034.1:5769-7425 GCA_964648785.1 uncultured Acholeplasmataceae bacterium | reverse complement strand
AAAAAGTGATATTATTGAGGCGATTTCATAAAAAAAGAGACTTTTCATAAGTCTTTTTTTTTATGCTATAATGAGCAATGAAAGTAGGTAATCAATTGCCAGCTACAATGACGCATCAACTTTTTGCTCAAACAATTATGAAAACAGAAGCTAGATTTAACAACATATCAAAAGATATGTTTAAAGTCATGATGCTTGCGACACAAGGACCAGATCCATTTTTTTTCTATGGGATGCACCCATTTAAAAAAAGACAAGACAAAAAACGTGTTCAATCCATTGGAAGTTTTTTACACCATCATGATCCAGCAAACCATTTAGAGATTTTAATTCAACATGCTTTTAAGGACACTTCACAATACAAAGACACTAAAATCTATTACGCACTAGGTGCTCTTATGCATTATGTATTAGACAGACACGTGCATGCTTATGTTTTTTCAATATCTGGATTTGATAAAAGTGGACAACTAACGTATCCATATAATGTTTATCATTCTTACTGTGAAACATTAATTGATATTGCTTTATTAAATAAAAAAGCTCAATCGGTTAAATATTTTCATCCTAAAAATAATATTGACGTAAAGATAAATGATTTAATTGCTATCCAGCAGCTTTATCAAGCTTCATATAAAGAGTTGGTGCAAGATAATGATTTTATTCATGCCACACAAGATATGATCACAATCTATAAGACCGTTTATGATCGTTTTGGTATAAAAAGAGTACTACTTAAAACATTACTTGGTAAACATTCACAAGCTTTTGCCGCATCGCATCCAAAAAAATTAAGTAAAAAAGAAAAAGCAATTGATGTATTAAATGAGAAAGGGACGCTTTGGCAACATCCTGAACATAATCAAACGTATCAAACTTCAGTATTACAGATGTTTGATGGTGCTATCAGTGATATGAAAAAGTTATTGTATGATCTTGATCACAATCAATTAGATTTAAAAACCTATGCAAACAATATCAGTTATGATGGGATCACGATAGGGAAAAAAATGAAGTTTCAATCTTTACGTTTTCCTTTGTGATAATAGTCCCAGTATTCCCATAAAAAATGTGCAACGATACTTTTATAAGGTGACCAGAGCTGGCTCACCTTTTTAATTTCTTCAATTGTTTTTAATGGTGTTTTATAAACGCTTTTAAGTCCCTCTATGAGTCCTAAATCTTGATATGAAAAATGATTTAAATCTTTTAGTACAAACATGTTATACATATCCATCGTCCATGGACCAATTCCTTTGATATGAATGAATAAGTCTGTATATTTTTTGTCTAGAAATGTGTTAAAATGAAAGTTGTTTTCTAAACAATACTGAGCAACTCTCTTCATTGTACTCATCTTAGAAAAAGAAATTCCAATTTCACGCAATGCTTGTTCAGGTATGTTCATCACATGTTGTGCGTCTAAAACTGATAATGTATGGTTTAGACGATTAAAGATAATGTGTGCAACATGTGCCGATACTTGTTGTCCAATAATCGTAAACATTAAAAAACGAAATCCATCGTCATCAAATGGAATGGTTACAGTAGGTATGGTATCAAAGAGCCTCGTTAAATTTGGATCACATTTAAGGATAGTCTTAACGTAATCATGTTGATTTGTTATCGTCATATGAGTATATTACCAAAGGAGTT
>CAZYNC010000034.1:0-5669 GCA_964648785.1 uncultured Acholeplasmataceae bacterium | reverse complement strand
TTAACGTAATCATGTTGATTTGTTATCGTCATATGAGTATATTACCAAAGGAGTTTTTAAATTGCTATCAAAACAAATACAAAAACTATTTGTAAAAACAATACTGAATGTCAGTTTTTTAACTTTATTGTTATTCTTGGGATATGCGCTTGTCATTTTATTCTTAGATATTGATATCGTGTTGTTGTTATTAATGTTTATTGCAATATTAATGTTTTTTACAATTATCTTTTCGGTTATGTTTCTTCGAGTATCGCGTCAATTTAAATTAAAAAAAGTTAAAATAAAGTCTCATATAATCACACCGATAGAAGATAGTGCAATGCAAGCTTTATCTTTTAGTGAGGGTTGCAAGCAGTTGCATCATTTAGAAAAACAACAAGATCAACTATTTACATTAGCATCGTATAATTTTAAGTTTGCTAGAATTGAAGATCAAATAAAGACATGCTATATAGTTTCAACAGATGATATTGAGGTAATTCGTGACTGATTTTTTGATTGATTTGTATGAGACATCGTTGATACAGAAGAAAACACTATATAAACCACTTTATAGAATTCTATTCGTTTTGACAATCATTGTGTTGTTGTCAATGTTTCTCATCAACAAATATTATATTGCTTTTGTGATCATCTTTATTGTGTTGATTGTGGTTCTCAATGTGTTAGATCAAATCATCATTGATGAAAAAAAGAAGTATCTACTTAAAAAAACGCAGTTATTTTACGATATTTTTTATCCAAATATCATATCAAACATATTAAACAAACCATTTAAACCAATATTTCATCAAGAACATCCATGGCCTTATCAAAAAGATTATTATCAAAAACTAATCCATGTTATCCATGACTCAACTGAAATTATCATATATGCATTTCATGTTCATCAACATCAAAAACCAATGGCTAAAATATGTTTTAAGATGCCATGTTTAAGTAGAAAGCTTGTGTATGTAAATCATTCAAACTCAATCAATGATATACCTGAACTTCTTATTCACCATCATTATGCTTATTATATTCATCCAAAAGATCAAGATACAATCTCATGGATAGAATTAATTGAACGATGTCCACATACATTAGACGTTGAAATTAATATTGATGGACAAGTTGCTATGTTTATGTGTAAAATAGAGTCGTTCAGTATCATAGACGATATAAAAATAAGAGATAAAACGTTTAAAAAACACCAACAACAACTTACATCAATACTTGACATAGAACAATATTTAAAAGCAAGTCTAAAGGAGTTTGAACATGCGCATAGAAAGTGATTTAAAACTTGATTTCTCGGACGTTTTATTTCGTCCTAAACGATCTACACTTGCAAGTAGAAAAGAAGTTTCATTAGAAAGACAGTACACATTCAAACATAGTGGATATCGTTATGAAGGTATTCCAATTATGGCTGCGAACATGGATGGTGTAGGCACGTTAGATATGAGTTTAGCGCTTCAAAAACATCAACTTTTTACAACCCTTGTGAAAAGTTATCACATCGAAGACTTTAATGGATTAGATTCGCAACTTGATTTTAGACATTTTGCAATTTCCACTGGTACCTCACAATATGATTTAGATCGTATTGATGGTATCTTAAAAAAGTATAAAGCGATCAAATTTATATGCATCGATGTAGCGAATGGTTACAGTGAAGTTTTCGGTGATTTTGTTGAAAAAGTTCGAAAACTATATCCAAAACATGTCATTATTGCGGGTAATGTCGTCACAGCAGACATGACGCAAGAACTCATTTTAAGAGGTGCAGATATTGTGAAAGTTGGAATTGGACCAGGATCTGTTTGTACAACACGTATTCAAACAGGCGTTGGATATCCTCAATTATCTGCCATCATGGAATGTGCAGATGCGGCACATGGTCTTGGTGCACACATCATTAGTGATGGTGGATGTACAAGTCCAGGCGATGTTGCTAAAGCATTTGGTGCTGGCGCAGATTTTGTCATGTTGGGTGGGATGTTAGCTGGTCATGATGAAGGTGGCGGTACCATTATCAAAGAGTACCACAACACGCATCAAGTAGATCCTGACACACATGAAGCAATATATGAAGAAAAGAAATTTGTTGAATTTTATGGCATGAGTTCAACAACAGCGATGGAAAAACATCATGGAGGAGTTGCAGATTACAGGTCTTCTGAAGGTAGAACCGTTAGGGTTCCTTATCGTGGACAGGTAGATAAAACAGTCAAAGATATATTAGGTGGTATAAGATCGACATGTACCTATGTAGGAGCTCCATCACTGAAACAATTATCAAAATGTACAACATTTGTTAGAGTAGCAAAACAATTTAATGATGTATTTGTAAAATAAAAAAAACAAAAAGTAAAGAAATTACCTCTTTACTTTTTTTTTACATAACATGTCATGACTCTTTACATTACACAATGTATACTTTCCTTGGTTAAAAAAATTAAAGGAGAATATACATGAAAAAAATAGCTTTAACCCTAGTATTGTTATTAACACTTACACTTAGTGCGTGTGTTGTAACACCAGGTGAAGACGATGGTTTTGATGAAACTTCAACAATTTCAGTCTACACAAGAGACACTTCAAGTGGTACCCGTGCAGGTTTTATGGAAAAGATTGGTTTTGAAGAAGCTGCTGGAGATGACTCAGTATTAGTAGATGACTTTGTAATAGCGGGTAACTCAGAAATCATTGCTGCTGTTCAAGACGATGAATACGCAATAGGATACGTTTCATTATCTACATTAAACCCTACATTATTTAAAGGTTTAAATTTTGATACAGTTGAACCTACTGAAGCTAATGTACTATCTGAAGATTACAAATTAGCAAGAAAATTTAATTATATGTTACGTGATGATTATTCAGTATATGGCGATCTTGCAGATGAATATGAAGCACTTTCAAGAGCATTCGTTGCTTACATGGGATCAACAGAAGGTTTAGCAACTATTAAAGCTGCTGGTGGTATTGTTGATGTGACAAGTGGACAACCTTGGGATTCTATTAAAGCCAATCATCCGATCACTGCGCAAGATAACAGCGCATTAACAGTTAAATTTGGTGGATCTGATTCAGTTGAAAAAATTGCAAAAGCTTTAACTGCAGATTTTGCTCCTAAAGCAGGTAACTTTACGCCTGAACATAACCACACTGGTTCATCAAATGCTTACAAAGGTTTGAATGGTTCTAACAAAGCAGTTGATGATGCTTTATCTATTATGGTTG
This sequence comes from uncultured Acholeplasmataceae bacterium, assembly GCA_964648785.1. Classification (GTDB taxonomy): domain Bacteria; phylum Bacillota_I; class Bacilli_A; order Acholeplasmatales; family Acholeplasmataceae; genus UBA8290. Next base: position 2,435 of record CAZYNC010000034.1, on the reverse strand, counting down.
GTTTTGCATCTCGTGAATTTAGAGATTCTGAACCTGCAACTACAAAAGGTGTTGTTGCAATTGATGCAATCGTTGCAATTGTGAATTTAGATAACCCAGTTAACAACTTAAGTGCTTCAGATCTTAAATCAATTTATGCTGGTGATGTCACAACTTGGGAAGATTTTGTCGATCGTCAAACTTTTGATGGAGATATTAAAGTATATACAAGAGACACTTCAAGTGGTACCCGTGCAGGTTTTATGGAAAAAATTGGCTTTGAAGAAGCTGCAGGAGATGACTCATTATTGGTAAACGGATTTGTTATCGCGGGGAACTCTGAAATTATTGCTGCTGTACAAAGTGATGAAAATGCAATTGGTTATGTATCATTATCAACTTTAAACTCAACTTTATTCAAAGGTTTAAGTTTTGAAGGTGTTGAACCTACTGAGGCAAATGTCTTATCTGGAGACTACCTACTTGCAAGAAAATTTAACTATATGTTAAGAGATTCATATGCTGTGTATGGTGACTTAGCTGATGAATACGAAGCTATTTCAAAAGCATTTGTTGCTTACATGGGATCAACAGAAGGTTTAGCTACAATTAAAGCTGCAGGTGGTATTGTTGATGTCACAAGTGGTCAACCTTGGGCATCAGTGTCGACATCTCATACGATTTGTTCAGCAAACAATAGCGCATTAACAGTTAAATTTGGTGGATCTGATTCAGTTGAAAAAATTGCAAAAGCTTTAAGTGCTGACTTTGCACCAAAATGTGGAAACTTCACACCAGAACATAACCACACTGGTTCATCAAATGCTTACAAAGGATTAAATGGATCAAATAATGCAGTAAATGATGCATTATCAATTATGATTGGATTTGCATCTCGTGAATTCAAAGATTCTGAACCTGCAACAATAAAAGGTGTTGTAGCAATTGATGCAATTGTTGCCATCGTAAACTTAAATAACCCATTTAACAACATTACAGCTTCAGCTTTAAAACGTGTTTATGGTGGGGATGTCACATCTTGGTCTGACTTTTCATAATTTGTTACATTGAGATATGAGATAAGCACCAATCGGTTGATTGGTGTTTTCTCATTTAAATAAAGGGGTCACTATGCAATCAGTACAATCATATATTACGCCTAAAAATATAAAGAAAAAAAATCGTGGGGATTTAATTGCAAGAAATATTTTTCGAGCGATGAGTATTCTTTCTGCATCATTTGTTGTTATTGTTATCGTTATTATAGCCATTCGAGGACTTAATCCTTTTATTATGTCATATGAAGGTTTTAATAATGTCACAGGTATAGTATCTTTAGAACCAGTAGATCCTGTAAGATTTCTACTTAAAAATCAATGGCTAGAAGGACCTGTTGGAGCCTCAAGTGATTATGGAATCGGTTTTGCGATTATTAATACCATCATCGCTGTGATATTTTCAATTATTATCACGGTTCCAGTTGCAGTTCTTACAGCATTACTCGTTGCGAAAGTTGCACCTAAAAAGATCGCTTCATTTCTAAGAACTGTAATTGAACTACTTGCCTCAATCCCTTCAATTATTTATGGCGTTATAGGACTTGGTGTTATTACTAATATTGTGAGTTGGTTTGCTGGACTGTTTGGTATCCAAACTGCAGCGGGTTTATCTTTGATGTCAACAGTTCTAGTTTTATTTATGATGACATTACCAACGATAACGGCAGTTGCTGAAACATCTATACGTGCTGTAAAACAAGATATCATTGAGGGTTCATTAGCTTTATCTGCAACACCGATGCAAACGTATTTTAAAGTTGTCTTAACGAGTGCGAAAAGTGGTATATTTGCAGGGATCATATTAGGCGTAGGTCGAGCATTAGGCGAAGCTACTGCAGTTTCGATGGTTTCAGGAAATTCATTTAGTGGAATAACAGTTAACCCTCTTGCGACAACGTCAACATTAACATCAAGAATGTTACTTGGTATAAAAGAAACTTCTGGTATAGATTATGATATACGTTTTTCAGTTGGACTTGTGTTGATGGTAGTAATTTTAATCACAAATATTACACTTAAAGCAGTAATGAAGAAAGTTGGTAATTTAGATGAAGACTAACTTAAAACTTAAAAAAAGATATGACAAAATTGCTTCAACATCCGTCTACACATTAGGATTTTTAGGTGTTGTTATATTAGCAATGATCATTATTTATGTGACAACAACAGGTTTATCACTTGTAAAGTGGGACACCATTACTGGTGACTCAGCTACTATCAATACCAACGTTTTTCTAGATACTGGACCTGGAAGTTATTTACCTGAAACAACATTATCGGATGACATTTATTATAGTGAAACATGGGGTATTGGTTTTGTTGATACCATTGATAGAGAAGGGCATCCAATTGTTGAAGTAGCTTATCTCCATCCAGATAGTCCTTTACTTAATGCTC
>CAZYNC010000033.1:0-7616 GCA_964648785.1 uncultured Acholeplasmataceae bacterium | reverse complement strand
TTAAGTTGTAAGTATCAGATAAAAAACGTGTGAATTTATTACATAACACGATAAATGTTTCATAATTGCTCATAGTAACCCTCTTTTTTATTATACATGATTGTTTCATGTAAAAACATGGTGAATATGTATTGAATTTTGAGGACTTTTTATGTATAATAATAATTGAAACGTTTCGATATTTTCATCGAAACCCAATAATCACCTTATGTAGCGATTTGCTATGATACAGGTGATTATTAAATAATATAGATTGTAAGCGATTACAATAAGGAGGATTTATGAAAAAAATCATCAGTTTATGTGTCATGATGTTATTTCTTGTTTTATTAAGTGCGTGTGGATCTACACCTGAAGATGACGATATCGTATTAACATATGCAGGATGGAATTTAGGAACGATTGAAGCAAACAATATTGAAAGACGTTTATTAGAAGCTTTTACGGATGCGCATGATGGTGTTCGTGTAGAAATTATAGAACGTCCAAAAGTTCCAAATCCTGATAATCCTGAAGTTGAAAGTGATATGAACTGGGATGAAATGTTAGCATCCATGGCAGCAACAGGAAACTTACCTGATGTGTATATGTATGCAACAGTCCCTACTGCAGTCATTAATGGATGGGCAGAAGATATGACAGCTTATATGGAAAACGATGCTGAGTTACTCAATGTTGCTACTGACATTAGTCAAGCTGCAGTGTATAACAATAAATATTTTGGCATTCCACAATCTAGTTTTTATTTTGGATATTACGTTAATAATACCATCTTTGATAATGCCAATTTATCAAGACCTTATTTTGGCATCAGTTTTGATGATTTATTAGAACTTGCTGAAGATGTGTCAACTTTCCCTGAAGATGGAACTGGTATATTAGGTTTTGAAGGTGTTGCAAACTTATTTGAATGGTTACCTTCTCAATACGACCCTAGTTTAGGTTGGTATACTTTTAATGAGCAAGGATTTCACTTAAATAGTGATGCCTTTACACAAGCGATGACATTCCAACAACAGTTTTATACTGAAAACGCCAATGCGTTATATCCTTTTGTTTGGGAAACTTCTAAGGTAGAACAAAAAGTTACATGGTACTCAGAAGGTAATGGTACACAGTGGATGAAAGGTAGACATGCTGTACGATGGGGTGGTTCTTGGGACTGGGGATGGATATTACCAGAACTTATCAATGAAGAATCTGGTACCTATGGACATAACGTTGATTTTATTGGAACTCCTGTCATTGTAGAGGGTGTTCAACGCATACCAGTTGTCTTAGATTATTTAGTTGTTGGACAAGGTACAGAGCATCCTGAACTAGCGTATGAACTTGCGAAATGGATGGGATTTGGAAAAGAAGGATATTTAAAACGCCTTGAAATCGCAGAACAATTCCCTGAAGCAGGTTCAGTCAATTTTGCCCCACTTCAACAAGATGATGAACTCATGAATGCTTATTTTGCGTTATTCCCTGCTGGATCGATGACTGAATTTAGAAAAGTGTTAAATCATGACTCTTTTATTATTGAAGGGTTAAAAACAGTACCAGGATATGTCCAAGCGCGTTGGTCAGCAAGTTATGGAACCATTAATGGTACAAGTTATACCATCGCAACGTTACTTGATGCGATTCGTGATGGTGAAGTCTTACTCGCGGATGTGAAAGTACAATTAAATGATCGTGTCAATCTTTTATATCAACAAGCAAAACAACAATTACTCGATAGAACAAATTAACATTGAAAAAAATAAGTATCGTTGTCATCTGTTTAATGTGGGTCATTGCACTGCTTGTCCCACAACCTAAAACCTATGCAGCAACAAATCAAGATATCAATACTAGACATGATTTAAATTCCTACCGAGATGTTTATGCGATGTGGGAATCACGTGATTATCAAGTGATTCCCACTCAACAAGTGTTTTCACCTGAACGCATGATATCAGATCAAGCACTTGAAACGTATCAAGATCAGGTCGCATTACGTTGGGATCGACTTCATGCCTTTAAAATCAATACCTTCATTCAAGATGAAGGTCTTTATCTTTTACGTTTACGCTATGTCTCAAAAACAACCTCAATTAAACCACTTCAATTTCAATTACGTGTAAACGGTGATCTTCCATATCAAGAAGCATCTCGTTTTCAACTGACCACGCTATGGTCTCAACAAGATACGTATGCAACTGATCGTTTTGGTAATGATATCGTGCCAGAATCTTATCAGATTTATGACGTAATAGATACATATCTATATGATAACGTTGGTTTATATGATGAACCTTTATATCTATATTTAAGCGAGGGTATTCAACAACTCGAGTTTTCTCTCATTGATGGTGAAGCTTATGTATTAGAAGTTGCGTTTGACGTCCTAGATGTTATACCTTCTTATGTAGCACCAGAACAAGTGACATCAAGTGGTCATATGATCACGATTGAAGGGGCTTCTATCGATGTAAAATCAGACCCTTCTATTAGAGCTGGAAGTCATCGAGACCCAAGTGTCACGCCTTTTTCATTAATGGAAAGTAGACTCAATCTATTAGATGGTCAAACATTTAAAAAGGGGAGACAATCAGTTTATTACGACTTTGAAGTGTTGCAGGATGGGTATTATTACATTACATTAAAAGCACTTCAACACGCTTCCGTGAATACAAAAGTGTTTAGAGATATCACCATTGATGGTGAAGTTCCTTTTCAAGAAGCGAAAGCGATGTCATTTGATTATGACAGAAACTTTTATCATCAAACGCTTCAAGATCGTAATGGTGAACACTTCTTGTTTTACTTAACAAAAGGTATCCATACGCTTGGTATTCATACGAATATCTCGATGTATCAAGATTTGTACATGGATACCCTTCATATCATGGAAGAAATCAATGCATTAACATTAGATATTCAAAAAATTACTGGAAATCAACTCGATGAAAATAGAGATTGGAATATCACAGACTATTTACCTGAGTTAATACCTTCTTTAGATCATTTAACGCAAGCGATTTATCAGTTATATACATCTTGGACATCGATACATGGATTAGAAACATCACCTACAACAACAGCATTGAAGCTTGCGTATGAACGCATGCAAAAACTTACATTAGAACCCAATGAGTTACCAAGAAATATGAATGACTTATCCATTGGTAGTGGTTCTGTATTAGCGTTAATAGGAACTATTTTACCGCAACTCATTGAATCTCCATTAAGTATCGATACGATTTATATTCATCAAGATTTAGACGATTTACCCCGTGTGAATGCGTCCTTTTTTACAAGACTTTGGGTTGGTGTTCAACGCTTCTTCTTATCGTTTTTTAGTGAACAATACGATGATCAAGCACGTGAAGATGAACTTGAAGTATGGGTGAATCGTGGTCGTGCTTATGTTGATTTGATGCAACAAATGGCCGATACTATGTATACAACTGAAACAGGTCAACAAGTAAGAATTTCCATTATGCCTGATGAAAATAAATTAATTTTAGCCAATGCCGCCAACGCACAACCAGATGTTGCGGTTGGGATTGCGGCATGGCGTCCTTTTGAATTTGCAGTAAGAGACTCCTTACATGATTTAAGAACCTATGATGATTTTTATGAGGTTGCAAATCGTTTTGAATCTGGTTCTTTTACGGGTCTTATTTATCAAGATGGTGTGTATGCACTTCCTGATACACAAAACTTTCAATTATTGTTTTATCGTAAAGATGTTTTAAACAATTTAAATCTTGATGTCCCAAGTACATGGGATGATGTCATTGAGATGTTACCTGAACTTCAACGATTTGGGTTAAACTTTTATATTCCGCTTGCGAATAACGCTGCGTTTAAATCTTTTGATACTACATTCCCTTGGATCATTCAACACGGTGGAACATTATATGCGGATGATGGTTTCTCTGTAGCCTATGATGATCCTAATACGCTACGTGCGATTAAAACGATGACGGATTTATTTAAAATTTATAGTTTGCCGGTTGAAGTAGGTAGCTTTTATCAACGTTTTCGTTATGGGGATTTACCAATTGGTGTAGGTGATTTTGGGATGTATGTACAATTACTCAATGCTGCACCAGAAATCTCAGGACTATGGGACATCGCATTAATTCCTGGCGTATATGATGAAACATCTGATACTGTCAATCGTAGCTTTGTAGGTGCTTCAACGGTCAATGTTATATTCAAAGCGTCGACATTAAAAGATGAGGCATGGGATTTCTTAACATGGTGGAGTGACGCTGAGACACAGCTGATCTATTCAGAACGTTTAATTACAACCTACGGTCCAGAGTTTTTATGGAATACTGCAAATAAAGAAGCATTTGGACAAATGAGTTGGGATCGCAATCATCAAAATATCATTTTAGAACAGTGGCAATACGTCTATGATCCTGTTAAAGTTCCTGGAAGTTATATGGTGGAACGTGAACTTTCCAATATATGGAATAAAGTCGTCTATGATGGCGTTAATATAAGAACTGCTGTTGAAGATGCTACTGTCATTGTCAATCGTGAAATTATTCGAAAAATGACAGAATTTGGGTATTTAAATGATGAAGGCGTCATCATTAAAAACTATTTTATTCCTGATAATCAAACGATACTTGATTGGAGGGATGCAACATGATGCACACACTTAAAAACCCTCAACATCAAGATAGTAAGCAAGCGTATGCGTTTGTTTTTCCGTATTTTATTTCATTTTTAATTTTTATTACCATTCCAGTTGTGATTGGGATGCTTTTATCCTTAACGTATTTTAATCTTATACAAACACCTACCTTTATTGGGTTTTCAAATTATGTGTATTTGTTTACCTCAGATGATGCCTTTATGCAATATGTCATTCCAAATACATTACAGTTTGTTGTGATTGTAGGACCTGTAGGATATATGCTAGGATTTTTACTTGCATGGATGCTGGCTCAACTACCATCTAAACTTCGCACTGTATTAGCGCTTGTGATCTATTCACCTTCAATGACGGCAGGAATTACGATGGCCGTGATGTGGCGTATTATTTTTTCAGGGGATGATGCAGGTTATTTAAATGCGTTATTGCTGAATATAGGACTCATCACACAACCCATTCAGTGGTTACAAAATCCTGATTATTTACTTATTATTATGATTGTCGTGACGCTGTGGAGCAGTATGGGGATCGGTTTTTTAGCGATGCTTGCTGGCGTTTTAAACATTAACCAAGAATTATACGAAGCAGCGTATGTCGATGGCATGAAAAATAAGTGGCAAGAAATTTTTTATATTACTATTCCTTCGATGAAGCCTCAAATGTTATTTGGTGCAGTGATGAGTTTAGTTGCAACTTTTAATGCAGGTGCGATTGGTGCTCAATTATCGGGTCAAAATCCAACACCTCAAAATGCAGGACAACTCATTGTCACGCATTTAGAAGACTATGGATTTATTCGTTATGATATGGGGTATGCAGCTGCCATTGCAGTGATGCTTCTTTTATTAGTGTATGTGTTTAGTCGTGTTGCATTTAAGTTATTTGGAGATCATGATGGCAAGTAGTTTTCAAGGTACAAAAATTAATCCTAGTTCTTTTCATAAAAGTCAAATCAAGTTTTTATTGATATTACTTCCAGTGGCGATTTTTATGGTGCTTCCAATTTTATATATTTTTAACCATGCTTTTAAACCTTTAGATGAACTTTTCTTGTTTCCTCCTAGGTTTTTTGTGAGTCGTCCAACCTTCGATAATTTTAGTGATTTATTTCAAATTGCGTCTCAAACTGGGATTCCTTTAACCCGTTACTTATTTAATAGTTTGGTCATTACTGCACTTGTCGTGATATTATCCATTTTTGTATCTTCGTTATCTGGATACGCGTTATCTAAATTAGAGTTTAAAATGAAAAAATCTTTATTAACCATTAATAATATTGCACTCATGTTTGTAGGTGCAAGTGTGGTGATTCCTCGATATTTAATTATTGAGCAATTAGGATTGATTGACTCCTTTTGGGTTCATATCTTACCTGGACTTGCGATTCCTGTAGGTTTATTTTTGATTAAACAGTTTATTGATCAAATCCCTAACGATTTAATTGAAGCAGCAAAAATGGATGGTGCGACCCATTTTCAAATTTATGTAAAAATTATTTTACCGCTTATTAAACCAGCAATTGCAACGATTGCGATTATTAGTTTTCAAGTCGTGTGGAATAATGCTGAAACATCTGTGATTTATATCAATAGAGAATCCTTAAAAACGTTTGCGTTTTATATGTCTACCTTAACCACGACTGGAAACGCGGTCGCCGGTCAAGGGATGGCTGCTGCTGCAGCACTCATTATGTTTTTACCTAATTTAATTATTTTTATATTTTTACAAAGTAAAGTCATGAATACCATGGCGCATTCAGGGTTGAAATAATGAAAAAAATCTTGATTGGATGTCTTTTAATTCTGTTACTAGCAGGAGTTTATAGGCTACCTATTCATGCAGAAGAGAATATCGATCCATCAGTGCCTTATTATACGTATACGATGGGACCAAAAGGTCAAATGATTACCACACAAACGGCGTATGTACCAGGTGGTTATTTATCTTTGCCTGTTGAGTTAAAGCGTCCAGAAGATATGGTATTATTCAACAATCAATTATATGTTATTGATTCGGGATCACTTAGTGTTGTGATGATCGATGAAGACATGAACTTTTTAGATGCGTTTACGTATGATGGTTTTGTATCTCCAAAAGGGATAGATGTTGATGAAAATTATATTTATATTGCCGATCAAGGTGCACAAAAAGTCTTTATTTTTAATCATAATGGTTTACTAGTTAATACCATTGATAAACCTTCAGAGCCAATTTTTGGGATTAATAATCCATTTATTCCGTTAAAGATTTCTGTTGGACCTAGAGGCAACATGTATGTCGTTGGAGAAGGTGCAACATCGGGCGTTATTCAATTATCGTCTCAAGGAGATTTTTTAGGTTATTTTGGAACGAATTTTACAGGGAATTCATGGTTAGAAACATTGGCTGATTTTTTAGGGGTTCAATATGCTTTAAACACGCCTTCTTCTGCAACCAACATTCATATGGATGATGAAGGGTATGTCTATACCGTTAGTCCAACCGATCAAAAGTCACTCAAGCGTTTTAATATCGCCTCTGTTGATACGTTGACATTAGACTATGTCAATTCTGGTTTACTCGCTGTCAGTGTCAATAACTTAGGGAATATTGTCACACTTTCAAATGAAGGGATTATGACTGAATATGATAGCTTAGGACGTCTTATCTTTACATTTGGTGGTATTGATGATAGTGGAAATGCACGTTTTGGCCTTCTTATTAGTCCAGTTGATATTGAAATATTAGACAATAATTCATTACTCGTCTTAGATCAAGGTTTAAACCAAATTGTGATGTATACACCATCACAATTTGCTCATTTAATCCATGAAGGTTTAGACGCATTTAACGAAGGTATTTATGACCTTGATATTTGGTATGATGTATTAAGTTTTAATGAGATGTTTGCGGTGGCACATCAGGCAATAGGTCAAGCGCATTACCGCCAAATGGCATACGATCTTGCATTATATCACTTTGAACTCGC
>CAZYNC010000032.1:4441-7751 GCA_964648785.1 uncultured Acholeplasmataceae bacterium | reverse complement strand
GTATTAAAGACTTCATCATCTTTTTCAAATTCTTCCATTACAGGTAAATTAAGTGTTTGTCCAAGACTTTTTACAAGGGTTGATTTTCCTGATGCAATCATGCCACCTACAGATATTTTCATGTTTTCTCCTTTTGTTGTGTTATAGTTTGCCACGTTTATATGGTTCTGGGAATTCAAGTTGTTCAATGTTTCTTAAAAAATAAAACGGATCTCTAAGTAACAATCGTCCATAAAAAACTAGATCACAGTCATCATTGCGTAATGCTTGATTACCAATCATTGCATTCGTTATGAGGCCTCCACCTATCGTAGGTATCCGACATGCCTCCTTGATTTTACGTGCGAGAGGTAATTGATACCCCTCTTCAAAGTTCATCACTTGTGGTCTTACATTTCCACCACTACTCACGTGTATTAAATCAATTCTTGAAAGATCACAAGACTTTAATATATGAATGACATCATCAATGTCAAAACCTTCAGGATGATATTCAGTTCCACTGATGCGAATCGATATACTCTTATCAATAGGCCAAACTTCATAAATATTCTCTATAACTTCTTTAAGAAATTGATGTTTTTGACCATATCGATCTGTTCTTTGATTGCTTAATGGTGACATAAATTGCGAAATTAAATAGCCATGTGCAGCGTGTATTTCAATCATGTCAAATCCTGCTTCGTGAGCTCTTCTTGCTGCTAGTCTAAATGACGTAATAGTTTCCTTGATTTGTTCAAGTGTCATTTCTTGTGGAAGTTGGTCTTTACCTTCCATCTTGATGGCCGAAGGTCCAATGATATGATTCCCTACTGCTTTTCTTCCAGCATGATTGATTTGTATACATGAGGCACTTCCCGCTTCTTTAATTCCATTTGAAATTACGCTTAGACCTTTTATATGATCATCAGACCAAATACCTAGATCTTTAAAAGAGATGCGACCGTCGTGTTCAACTGCAGTTGCTTCAACCATGACTAATCCAATTCCACCTAAAGCATGCATGTAATAATGGGCTTCATGAAATTTTTTCACCATTCCATTACCGTCTGATTGATACATACACATCGGTGCCATGACGATACGATTTTTAAGCTGAATTGTTTTTAATTGTATTGGTGTTTCAAGTTTTATATCCATATATGTATAGTATCATGAATGACCTTAAAATTAAACGAAAAAAAAGACAAATCATATGATTTATCTTTTTGTTACATCCGGTTTAAGTAATCCACTATCTAAAGCTTCTGGATAAGGGTACGCTTGTTCTCTCATCCTTTTGTGTAAAACGAAAATGACACCTTTGTCAATGTCAATACGCGTAATGACCCCAACTTTTTTTTCACCTTCTATTTTTACTTTTTCACCAATTAAATACGTGATATTATTCCAAGACATGTTTTCCACCTCTTCTTTATTATACATTAATTTGTTATTTTGTACGTGACTTTATCAAAGACTTGTTGTTTAGTAAGTTTTTTATAAATTGAACCTTCAATAATGTGAAGATGTTCTTTCTCTAGTAATTGCTTAATGTCTTTATTTAAAACATTTCGAATGACAAAATCAATTTGATATTGTTGCATCATATGTTGAATCGATGTTAAGTATGACATCATTTTATCATCAGGGTATTTAACATCAAAATGAAGCGCAGTAACAGGATAATATAAGGCAATTTTTAATGAACTTGTTTGTATACCAATTCCTAGGCCTATTAAGTCATGAAATAAATGCACATATGTAGATGCTTTTAAATCTCCTATAACATTAATATGAATGATATTTTTAGGGATTTTATATTGCATCATATATCTTGTCATAAATACATTAAACTTAGGATGTTTCAATGTCTCTGCATCAATTGGGACAACTATTTTAATGTAACTACCTGTTTCTTTAAAAAGTGATGTTAGCATATCAAATACAACTTTTATATGCGCCATATCTAAATCAAAAAGACGATGTCTTTTTTTCGCTACTAAGACCAAGTCTTGATGTGATATTTGTATATTTTTTAAATAAATAAATGATTCATACATCCACATTTTATTCGAAGATTGATCAATAATTTGATGAAAGCCAATATCAAACAAATCATGGTTGATTGCTTCATGCATTTGATCTAGTAAATATTGTTCTCTCATATCAGCTTCATAATCTGAATACACAAAATCATGACGCTTTGTTAGCGCACGTTTTGCTTGAAATAAAGCGATATGGAGAAAATGCATGATGGATTCAAAATCTTGTTGTTTCGTTGATACAGGATACCTGAGAATCCCGATATGGGTAGGATAGGTTTCAGTTGAAATAATTTTTGAATACATATGATTCATGTTGTGTTGATAATGTTCTAAATGTTTTTCTACAGTTCTAATGTCATTGCCTGGTAATACAACGATCAATTGATGATCATTGTAAATATATAATTGATCAATAGAAAAATACTGAATCGTTTCCTGACAAAAATCATTGAAATATGTGTGGTATTTTTTAAGTCCGTACAAATAGATAAGTTGTGTTTGGATATCAATGAGTAAAAACGTCACTTTATGCTTCATGAGTGATGCAATATCTCTTTTAAAAGCAGTAAAATTCATAAATCCAGTGAGTGGATCGCGCATGGCGTCTTTTTCAACATTTTCTATGATTTCTATTTGATGTTCTATATCTTCAAAAGTTGATATGATGACGATATCTTGATCTAAATGACTTACTTGCATCGTTTCTTTAATACGTTTTTTTTCAATGACATACGTCATTTCAGCTTGTTGAACTTCTAAATTTAATAGTTGATGCATGATTGTTTGATATTGTACTTTATCTTCCTTAGTGAGCTTTTCGACAAAAGACTCTACTGTTTCTTCTTCCTCAACTTGAAGTAATTTTTTTGCAGAGGTACTATGTCTTAGATATCCTTGGAAAAAATATCGAAAAGGTAATGATGAGTGTTTGATAAATGATTCAAACATAGTGTGTTGTTTGATTAAGTTCTCGTACTGGTCTTGTGATGTTAATGTATACCCCAAATAATGCGATATTAACCGCAATACATCATCATCTTCACTATAATGTTTGATGTCTTTTTGATAATAAAACATGATCATCATATCTTCATATCGATACACATACATGTGTGTTAAATCTACATAGTTTTTTTGTGTCAGTATATCTTGATCACCTTCAAAATGTAATCGTTCAATAAAACCATCTTTATGATGTTGTAACATTTTTTTTAAAAAGGTACCTTCAAGTTGTTCAGGTTTTATTTTTTTATCATAAAACCTTTCTTTTTTATAAAAGTATA
>CAZYNC010000032.1:0-4341 GCA_964648785.1 uncultured Acholeplasmataceae bacterium | reverse complement strand
AGTTGTTCAGGTTTTATTTTTTTATCATAAAACCTTTCTTTTTTATAAAAGTATAGCGTTCGAATGGATGGACGATAAACAAGATATGTATCAAAGTCACAAACACGATTCAGTAAAATAGATTTTAATCGTAAATCATCTCTCATGGATAATTGATCGTTAGTTTTAAATATTTCCTGTACGACCAAATGAATACGTTCAATTGTTTCAATCGTTTGTGTTTTGGGTTGTTGAATAAGTTCAATGTTGACTTTCTGTTTTGTTTGATCTTTATCTAATTCTTTATTGACTTGTTTTTCAAGTGTCTTGATCGCTTTAATTTTTTGTTGATATATTTTTACTGACAAAGCATTTTGTATACGCTCATAAAAATGCAATAACATCGTAAAGTAATCCAATTTATAGTCATTGGGTTGATCCATTAAACTTTCGTAATCCACTTCTAAGTTGATGACTTTTTGATCTTCACCTAATGCGATGTAAGCTTTAACCAAATAATACACGTCAAAAGGCGTCAGTTTTAAATGATGGACATCTTTATATAGTTGAACAACTTCATCAAATTGCTCTAAAGCATCAAAACATATAATGAAGCTTTTTTGCACATGCGTTTGTTCATCTTTTGTTAATGTGTGCATGAATGTTAAAGCTTCTTCAAATTTTTTTTCTTTGATGAAGGATTGAATTAATGCATCTTTGATCAATAATTGAGTTGATGTTGGAATATGGTCTTGAAGCTGAGATTGTATCCAGTCGGATTGAAGCTGGTTCATTGTTTCTAAATACTGACGTTCTTGATTAAAAAGCAAATATTGTTTGAGCAAAGGTAGTCTACTTTTTCTTTCATCGATCATTTTTTTTGCTTCATGATATCGATGAAGCTCAAAAGCAGCATCAATATAAGTAGTCATGATTTTATCCACGATTTCATGGTATTCTGATGTTAAAAAACGTTGAAAAAAAGTGTTGATTTCATTCAACAATACTTCATATGAAAATAACTCAAATAAAATTCCACAATAATGCGAAAAAGCCGCAATTTGATCATGATAATCAAGCGGCTGATTTAAGTACGTCTTTATTAATTGAAGACTATTGACATCTTTAGGTAGTTGTAGAACTTCTTTTAATGTCATGATGATGTTTCTAAATAAGATTTGAAACTTTCAGCAATGTGTAAATATTTTAATGCAAGCGCCATAAAATCGACTTGTATTTTTTCTCCTAAACCTATGTTGTGTTTATAAAGAGCGACTTGATGCCATTGTAATGTTTGAAACATGCGATAAAATCGAACATGATTTTGTTCTTCTAATGTTGCTTTTCTTCCTAAGTAATGATCAAGTAAAATCAGTGCATCATTAAAATCAACATTTCCAAAAGAAGCAATATCATAATAAAACTCATTTAAACCAGCATATTCCCAGTCTAGTAAGTACAATCTATCTTGACCAATCACGATATTGGATCTTTGTGCATCATTGTGACAAAACACCTTTTTATTATGTTCATATTCTTTTTGATATTTTTCAATCCAAAACGATTTTAAACTTTGATACATGGGTGTTCTTTGATTGGTATAACTCTCATAAAGAGATAACCTATTAATTAAACCGTAATCAACAACACCTTCAATATCTGATTGATGCAATTTTTTTAAAGTTTCCACCACAGCATCTAAATGATCTTTATACTCTAAGAGTGTAAGAGGTGTTCCTTCTATATAATTTGAAATTTTTTCGCCTGATTCAACATCAAAAATAATAACATCTGAATTAATATGTAAAGGAGCAACTTTTTGAATCATTTGGTATTCTGTTTTTCGATCTACAAATAAGTTTCCGCCTTCACCAATTTTGCGATATGTATAGGCTTTATCATTTACCATAACGTGATATGTATAATGACTCACACCACCTTTTAATCTCTCAACAATCTTAACATCTTTTTCATCTACATTTAAACCTATTGCGACACGTTCAATGACTTCTTTTTCAATGATTTGACTCATGTTTTTTCTCCTTTAAATACTCTATAAATTTTAAGATGGCTTGTCCTCGATGTGATACTTTTAATTTTTCACTTGGATGTAACGATGCAAACGTTTTTGTATAACCTTCAGGGATAAATATAGCATCATATCCAAACCCATGGTTTCCTTCTTGACTTAAACTAATACTTCCTTTTACGTTTGATTCAACATCATACATACCATTATGATCAATATATGTTAGATGCGTGACCATAAAAGCTTCTCTATTAGATATATTGGAAAGTTTATTTAAAATGATATGACGACGTTCTTGATCATTTTGTCCAATACGTGCTGAATAAATACCTGGATATCGATTTAAACTCATAATTTCTAATCCTGAATCATCAGCAATGACGGGTAACTGATACTTCTCATAAAAATAGCGAGCTTTTAATTGAGCATTTTCTTGATAGGTAGATCCAGTTTCTTCTACTTCATCATGATCATTTAAATCTTTTAAGGATATAAAATCATCAAAAAAAGTTGAAAGCGCAACTTCAAACTCTTTTAGCTTACCTAAGTTTTGAGTAGCAATGATGATTGTCTTTTTCATATAACTATCAATATTTTATCATATTCAACCATCAATCGATATTATGACTATAATTTTGTTATAATATGGATAGGAGTATTTATGAGTCAACTTAATTTTGCAGAATTATTTAAGTCTTCACACGAAGATCACCCTCAACATCCAGTGAATAAAAGTCGATTTATATTGTCAATTGGATATTATTTTTTTGTGATGCTAATTGTTGCATCATTTGTTTTTTTAATTGTAGATCGATTGGGTGATACAACGATACCTACTCTCAAAGAAACATTAACGCCACAGGAGGAAGTTAATCGACTTTTTGAAGAATATGATAACCTCATTGTGATACTCCCAAGTACATATCAAGATGCATTTAGTCAAGTGACGACATATCCATTTAACGATGATTATTTTATGATTGTCTATCCGACTTTTGATGACTTTATTGATGTCGATGGAGTCCTTACAATTCCTTCTTCATATATTATTCTCTCATTGGAGAGTGAAAATATCGTTGTTGCAACACAAGAATCTCATATTCCAGAATCATTGACTAATTTTAACATCATTAATACCTTACAATTAGATAGTCCGATTGTCTTAACAACGTTTTCGATGAGTTTGATTAATTTTATTGTTTATCTGTTGCTATTTCCTGTACTTATTCTTCTTCTAAAGCCTTATATCATTAAAGATATTCAAGATGCAGTTGTCTATCGTCCTAAATGGATTGCTTTGTTAATTGCTGGTTATTTTTATGTCCTTGCAGGCAATATTTTCTCTAATTTGCTCACACAATTGATATACTTCGTGACAGGTGAAGAGATGACAACTGCTGTTAATCAAGCCATTATTGAAGCATCTCTTCAAAGCGATGGTTCGATCCTGATGATTCTATCTGCAGTGTTTTTAGGTCCAGTTGTTGAAGAGCTCATCTTTAGAAAAGCATTCTTTGGTATCATTAAAAAAGAAAAGCTTGCAATGATCATTTCCTCTATCACATTTGGTCTCATTCATGTGATATCGGAACCAACATTGCTTGATCTACTTATCAACATAATTCCTTATGTTGTAATGGGTTTTGTCTTTGGCTTTTTGTACGTGAAGCATCAAAAAAATTTAGTCATCGTGACACTTGTTCACATTATAACAAACTTGATTTCAATCATCACAATATTATTTATTTTATAAGGAGAAATTATGTTTCATTTTCAACCAGCAATGTGTTATTCAGGGTATAGAAAAGGCCAAAGTCCAAGAACTCAACAATTTCCTAGCGATCAAGAAGTTTTAGAAGATTTACATCATTTAAAGACTTTTATTAAACAGATTAGGATGTATGATACCTCATATCATGTTGAACAAGTATGTCGACTGATTCAAGAACATCAACTCGACATTAAAGTCATGTTAGGCGTAGAACCAAAAGGAGAATTAGATAATCCTCATTGTCACTTTGGTGGGCGCTTTACACAAGAAGAGATTGAACGTCACAAAGCATTAAATTATCGTCAACTAGATGAGATGATTGCACTAGCAAAAGCGTATAAAGACATTATATTTGCAGTCTCAGTTGGAAATGAAAACACTTCTGATTGGCATCCAAATTTAATGCCAGAACAGACACTCATTGATCATGTTCAATACATTAAGAAACACTTGGATCTACCTGTTACTTTTTGTGAAGGTCAATATTTTTGGTTAAGACTTAAATCACTTGCTCAAGCTGTTGATTTTATTAGTATCCATTCTTATCCACAATGGCAAGGAC
>CAZYNC010000031.1:5172-7801 GCA_964648785.1 uncultured Acholeplasmataceae bacterium | reverse complement strand
CAAAGTTACGGTTTAAATTATTTTGTTCCACTTGCTCAATTTTCAGGGTTAAAACCATTTGTTGCAACGATCCCATATGTGTATCAATTTGGCGGTAATTTATATACTGAAAGTGGTATGCAAACAGGCATTAATTCTACCGAAACATTAGAGGGAATGGAATTAATGAGTGATTTATTTACGCTTTATAACGTCCCTAAATTTGTTGGAAATTTCTTTAATAGTTTTAGATTTGGTACTTTACCAATTGGTATAGGAGATTTATCGACGTATATTCTATTAAATAGTGCAGCAGATGAACTAGATGGATTATGGTCGATGGCACCACACCCAGGTGTTTTTGATCCTGAAACAAATACCATTAATCGTTTTGCATCAGTTGGTGCACAATCTAATATGATCTTATCGCAATCCACGTATCAAGATGAAGCTTGGGCATTTTTAGACTGGTGGTCTTCAACTGAGATACAAGCAGAATTTGCACTCACGTTATTATCAACATACGGACAACAATATTTTTGGAATACTGCGAATCTTGAAGCGTTTGATTTAATACCAATGCCAAGAGAACATAAAGAAGTCATACAAGCACAATGGGAATATGCAATTGAAGCACCACGTATACCAGGTAGTTACATGGTTGAACGTGAAATGAGTAATGCTTGGACCAATATTGTATTCAATGGAGAAAACCCTAGACAAGCTCTTGATGAAGCTGTCAGGGTTGCGAATAGAGAAATCTTATATAAAATGGCTGAATTTGGGTATGTCATCAATGGTGAACCAGTAAAAGATTATATCGTGCCAACGATTCATAATATTGATGACTGGTTAAAGGAGCATGCACATGATTAAGCGTATGAATCGACCAGCTTGGTTTATTGTTCCTTACTGGAGCTTATTTTTAGTATTTATCATATTGCCTGTCATTGCTGCAATATATTTATCATTTACTTACTTTAATGCAATTGAAACGCCACGTTTTGTTGGGATCAATAATTATATTGAACTCATCACGACAGACACAGTATTTATGCAGTATGTACTATCTAACACATTACGATTTGCATTAATCGTTGGACCGTTTGGATATATTATGGCCTTTTTACTCGCATGGATGCTTGCACAAGTTCCAGCGCTACCACGTACGATACTTGCGATTATTTTGTATTCACCGTCGTTAACGATGGGTGTTGCGATGGCTGCAATGTGGCGTATCATCTTTTCAGGTGATGCAAATGGGTATTTAAATGCGATTTTATTATCTAACAATTTAATTTTAGAACCACTACAATTTTTACAATCTCCACAATACCTCATGACCATTATGATTGTGGTATCATTATGGAGTTCGATGGGTGTAGGATTTTTAGCGATGCTTGCCGGGGTATTAAATATTGATCAAACCCTTTATGAAGCTGCTTATGTAGATGGTATAAAAAATAGAACGCAAGAAATTTTATACATTACCTTACCTTCAATGAAACCACAACTTTTATTTGGGGCTGTCATGGCAGTTGTGTCGACCTTTCAAGCTGGGATGATTGGTGTTCAACTTGCTGGTTCGAATCCAACCCCTCAATATGCAGGACAACTCATTGTCAATCATATTGAAGACTTTGGATTTATACGTTATATGATGGGTTATGCTGCGGCTGTTTCAGTTGTACTACTCATCATTGTATATGTCATATCTAAAGTTACATTTAAAGCACTTGGAGATAAGTCATGAAAAAGAAACGATTCAGTAAATTTCAAGGGATGAAAATTAACCCTAGTCGTTTTCATCCAAGTCAAATACCATTTTATTCATTTTTAATTCCATTTTCGATGTTGATGTTACTTCCTATCATCTTCATTTTTAATCATGCTTTCAAACCAATCGGTGAGTTATTTGCCTATCCACCAAGATTTTTTGTAAGACAACCAACCTTTGATAACTTTGTAGAGCTTGCTCGAATTACATCATCTTCAGGTGTGCCTTTTTCTAGATATATCGTCAATAGTTTAATTGTGACGATTATTGGCGTGACATTTTCTATATTAATTACAAGTTTATCAGCATATGGTCTATCAAAGTTAAAGTTCAAAGGTAAAAAACTTTTATTTGAAATCAATACATTAGCACTTATGTTTGTGCCAATCGCAGTCCAAATACCTAGATATTTAATTATTGCACGTGTTGGACTTATTGATACGTATTTAGGACATATTTTACCTGTTGTCATATTACCAGTTGCGATGTTTTTATTAAAACAATTTATTGATCAGACGCCAAATGAGTTAATAGAATCAGCTAAAATTGATGGTGCTTCTGAAATGGAAATATTCTTTAAGATTATTTTCCCTATTATATTGCCAGCGATTGCAACAGTTGGTATTTTATCTTTTCAAGTGTTATGGAACGATACGTCAACGTCGATTTTATATATTGATGATGAATCAAAACGTACACTTGCCTTTTTTATGATGAGTTTAACCTCATTACAAGGTAATACGGTAGCTGGTCAAGGTATGGCAGCAGCAGCATCACTGATTATGTTTATACCTAACTTGGTTCTTTTTATATTCTTACAAAGTCGTGTGATGAATACGATGGCACATTCGGGGATTAAATAATGAAAAAGTT
>CAZYNC010000031.1:0-5072 GCA_964648785.1 uncultured Acholeplasmataceae bacterium | reverse complement strand
CAAAGTCGTGTGATGAATACGATGGCACATTCGGGGATTAAATAATGAAAAAGTTTATACTCGCGATATTATTGTTCATAGTAATACCACTATTTGTCGTAGAGGCAAATGGTGTTCCCTATCTAACATTTACCTATTCGTCTACGAATGGTCGTTTTGTGTATACTCAAGACGCTTATATTCCGTTATCAAGAAGACAAACGTTTGGTGAATATACCTTAGAAAATCCACAAGATATTACATTTGATAATCAGGATGTCATGTATATCGCAGATAGAGATCTTGGTCTTGTCATTGTGTATGATGAATCTAATCAAACAGTCAAGACAATTGGTGAAGGTATTCTTGAAGGTCCAACAGGTGTTCATGTTGGCTCTGATGGCCATGTGTATGTTGCAGATTTTATTACAAAAAAAGCATACCAATTTGCATTAAGTGCAATGAACACCTATGAACTCGTTCAAACATATGAAAAACCTTTAAATTCTCCATTTTTTAGTGAAGAAGATCCGTTTGATCCAACAAAAATAACGACAGATAATGCGAATAATGTATATGTTTTACTTGCGGGTAACATTAACGGATTAGCACAATTTAAAAATGATGGTACTTTTTTTGGATATTTTGGTGGAAATAGTATTCCTGCTTCCTGGCAAAATACGGTGACATTCTTGTTTTTTGATGAGGAAACAAGACGAAATTTATTCCAAATTATTCCTGACCCTGTTTATAACATATCAACTGATCAAGATGGATTAATTTTAACAACAACAAAAGGATTAGACGGCTACATAAAATTAAACATTGCAAACTTTGTCTTAAACCGTTCTGTTTGGGGTTTTGATAATAATGAAGATATTTATGTTGGTCCTTATGAAACCATTTTTTCAGTCACGAGTGAAGGTTATATTGTTGAATATGGTCCTGATGGAAGTGTTCTTTTTATTTTTAGTGGAAAAGATACTTCAAATATTCAAGGACTATTTCAAAATCCTACAGGGATTGCAGTAAATTCAAATAGTCAAATTTATGTGATTGATAATCAAACACAATCACTACAAGTATTTGTACCAACGTCATTTGCCAATCTTGTTCATCGTGCGATTGAGCTTTATCAAGATGGTCGTTATGTAGAAGCTTTAGAACCATGGCAAGAAGTACTTGAGCAAAACGCACTATTTGACCTTGCAAATCAAGGTTTAGGGGATGCTTATTTTGCTGAAATGAATTATGAGGAAGCACTTTACTACTATGAGATTGCAAGAAATAGACAAGGTTACAGTGACGCCTTTTGGGAAGTAAGAAACGATGTGCTACTCAATTCAGGCGCATTGATCGTCATCTTACTGTTTGGCGTATTGGCACTGTCGATAGGCGGTAAGTACTTAAAACTTAATACCATCTTATTAAAGCCAGTTTATGTCATCAATGATAAAATAAAAGAATTTAAATTAACAAAAGAGTTAAAATTTGGATTTTATTTAATGACACATCCAATCGATGGATATTACGGAATCAAAAGAGAAAACAAAGCAAGCTATCTTTCTGCTAGCATCTATTTCTTATTATTTTTTATCGTGTATTTAATCTTTATTTTTGAAACGAACTTTTTATTCAATCCTCTCATTCGATCACAAATTGATATTTTTGAACAAGTTATCTCCATTTTCTTACCCTATATTTTATTTGTGCTCGCGAATTATCTTGTTTGTTCCATACGTGATGGAGAAGGTTCATTTAAAGATGTCTATATTGCAACATCATATAGTTTACTTCCAGCCATTATCGGTTTACCAATCATGACACTTGTGTCTCAAGGTTTAACATTAAATGAAGCATTCTTATTTGATTTCGGTATGATCATTATCTATGTGTTAACTGGTTTTTATCTCATCATGATGGTAAAAGAAATTCATTATTACGAAATGAAAGCAACCGTTGGAAACATATTCATCACAATATTTACTGCAGTGATGATTTTAGTGGTTGTCTTTATCGTGTATTTATTATTGGGAGAAGTCGTTCAATTATTCTTAGATATTATTCGGGAGGTGACTGTACGTGGTTAATATAATAAAAATCGTGACAATATTGACATTAACTTCCATGATAACATTGATACAACCTCGTTCGTATAACACTGTTAACTCGGTTAGTACATCTCCAATGATCATGGATGAAAACATGCTCTCTAGTAATCGATTTACACAACAAGATGATTATGATCAAGCTCAAATTGATGCATTTAACACGTTATATCAAGTTGATTATAGTGCAGAAGAAATTGCTATGTTAGGGTATGATTATACACTTGAAAATGATCGTTACACACTCTATTTTGAGCCCAATAGTTTTTCAGTGTTGTTATATGATAAAGTCAATGATTACATGATGAGTTCAAGAGCTGAATTTCAAGGTATTTCAGGTGAACGTGAAAATAATACCGCAACAAGAAACCGCTTAAATAGTGGTTTATGGCTTTCCTATGTAAGAAAAGCAAATGTCTCACAAGCCACTGAAACAACGGTTTCACTTTATGATCTCGCTGATGTTGATTATGTCAATAATGGATCTGTCACTGAAACACAGTCTCAACTATCAACATTTGAAATTGTCGACGGAAGCTATGACGAAAGAGATATAAACGTTTCAGTGTTAAAAGTGAATCAAGTTCTGATTGCAACAGTCAATGCAAGTGCCATTGATATCTCATTAGAGGTGCATTTAACCTTAAATGAGAGAGGACTTGAAGTTTATATTCCATCAGAAAAAATTGTTGAAGCTGGAGATGTTTTTGGATTAACGTCAATTTCTGTGTTTCCATACTTTGGTTCAGTTCGAGAAAATTTAGCACCTGGCTATATGTTGATTCCAGACCAAGTTGGTGGACTTATTCGCTTTGAAAAACAAATAGAAGCAACCATTAGAACACTATTTTATGGTCGAGATCAAGGTATTAATGATAATTCGAGACCATACCTCTCATTACCTGTTGTCGGTATGGTCCATCAAGTGAATGAACAAGGGTTTTATGTAAGTATCGATGAAGGTGCTGAATTATCAGAACTAGAAGCTGTGTTTTGGTCATCAAGAACGAGATACTTTAGAACCCAACTTAATTTCCAAGTACGTCCCATTTATAAGGCTATTATTAATGCAGCTGGAGATGGTCGTGATCAAATTCCAGAAGCATTAACCAATAAAGATTATCGTGCAACCTATACGTTATTAGGTGATAATGCTGATTATGTTGGCATCGCCAATGATTATCAAGAAGTGTTATTGAATCAACAACAGCTTGTCAAACAATCCATTTCAGAAATGCCATATCTCTTACAATTTCTTATGGGCGATCAAACGCCATCCTTTTTAGGTACAACTTATTTAGAAATGACATCGTCACAAGAGGTAGAAGATATCCTTTCAAGACTACAACAACAAGGTATGTCACCAAGTGTTGTAAGTTTACTCGGGTGGTCAAGAGATGGTGCTATTGATCAAACACCATATCGTCTAAGAGAAGTGTATCGATTAGAACAGCTTGAAAATATGATTAGTCAGTTAGGGATTGAAGTATTAAGACATCAAGACTATGTGATGAGTAGTGAACTCTCAGAACGTATTGGATTTAACCGTGATGTCGCACTCAATTACTCAAGACTCAAAATGACCAACCGTCAAGTTTCTCTTAATGCTCAGTCAATTGATGGATATTTCTTGTATCCAGAGAGCAGTGTTTCTTTATCGAGTCAAGATGATTTAGGAAGTGCGTATTTAACGAGCATCGGAAGAATATTGAATTCTTACTATGATCGTGGTTTTTATGACCGTATTGATACTCGCATGATGTATGAGACACTACTTGAGTCATATGAAACACTGATGCTTTATCAGCCAAGTTTATATGCATTAAAATATGCAGATTATTATACACATATGCCAATCATTCACTCACAGTACTATTTTTACACAGATACTGTTCCATTTGTTCCGATTGTACTCAGTGGTATGTTGCCAGTTTTTAGTAGTGAATTGAATTTTAATGCGATAGGGGATATTTATAAGTTGCAAATGATTGATTATGGTATGTATCCAAACTTTATTGTAACGGAAGCACCAACACAACAAATGCGCTTTACAAGATCCAATATCTTTTTTACAACCCATATCGATGTTTTTGAAGAAGAGATTGTATCAACTTACAATCAATTCCAATCCATTTTTAATGAAATTGGATTCCAAAAAGTGATTGCTCGTGACGTCTTAGATTTAGGGATTGTACTTGTGACATACGACAATCAAAAACAAGTTTTGATTAATTATACAAATAACGGATATACGTATAATAATCAAATGATCGATGCCTTATCTGCTGAGGTGATAGCATGAAACTATTCCTTAAAAAAGTAACTTCATTTTTTGTCTCAATAGGCATAAAAATAAAAGCATTTTATGATTCTAAAATAGATCCCATATTATCAAAAGTAGGGTATATATTGACCCACAATCCTGTGATTCGTATCGATGATTTAACGCTCAAACTTGTGGGAATAAAAATTGGTATTACACGAAAGAGAAGAGATGCATTTTACGGTTACATGTTTATTGGATTGTGGCTCATTGGACTCATTATTTTCACTTTATATCCAATGATCTATGCATTATATTTGAGTTTTTTTGAAGCATATTACAATCTTCAAACAGGGATTACCACAACGTTTGTTGGGTTTGATAACTACTTTAATATTTTTAGAAGTCAGACATTAGTACCTTTGTTTGCTAATTATGTCATACGCATGATTGTTTCTGTACCACTAATTATTGTGTTTTCCATTATTATCGCAGTCCTAATTAATGTACCGATGAAAGGAAAAAGTATCTTCAGAACGATCTTCTTTTTACCGGTTATTATTGCAACTGGTCCTGTCATTGGAGAGTTAACAGCTCAAAATGCGACAACGTTACCTGCGCTTGAAAATAGTAATGTCTTGAATTTCATTTCTGACAATTTAGGAAGTTGGCTTGCTGATCCAATGGTATTACTGTTAAATTCTTTATTGCTTGTATTATGG
>CAZYNC010000030.1:0-7873 GCA_964648785.1 uncultured Acholeplasmataceae bacterium | reverse complement strand
TCAAAACGTCCTGGCATCGTAGTTAGTTTCAATGCTTTTTTTATGTGTTCACTAGAAATATTTAACAATGTTCCTACTTCAATCGCGAGTTTAGCATTAGACGCATAGTGATCTCCAATAAAACTGAGTGTGTATTGAGAATCATCATACACAAATGTTAAAGGGATACGTTTTATAATCTTAAAGGGTTTCTCATCTAAAAATATGACTTTTGCACCCTCAATGTCGTTCACAAATGATAGAATATCATGATGATGAGTCGCATCAACAGTCGATAATAGTAAACCGTTAGGTTTTAAAATACCAAGCTTTTCTCTTAAGACATCTTTTAAAGTAGGACCTAGTACGTTTAAATGATCGTGACCTACACTAACTATTAATGAGTGTGTATAGGTTAAAATGTTGGTTGCATCTAACCTTCCACCAATACCTGCTTCCATCACAATTGCCTCGCATTGTTGATCTGAAAATATGATAAGTGCCATTAATGTTAATAATTCAAAGAAAGTAAGCGTTGGATATTGGTGATAGATGTTAAAAATTGTATCTAAGCCTTTTTCTAATACATCATCTGAAATTTCTTTACCGTCAATTAGGATGCGTTCATTAAAACGGTATACATATGGAGAAATAAAAGCCCCTGTCTTATATGTTGTCGTTAAAATATTACTCGTCATCATAGTTGTGGAACCTTTACCATTCGTACCAACAACATGGATTTTTACTTTTGGTTCATGAAGATTCAGTGTTGTATATACTTCTTTTAAGTGGTCTAAACTTGTCTTTGGTTTGAATCTTGGTCGAGATTCAATAAATGCGATTTTTTCTTTTAATGTCATGAGATTTTTAACTTAATAGCTTCATATTGGGTTTCATAAGAAGCAAGTTTGTCTTTTTCAGATTGTATTTTTTCAGGAGATGCTTTTTTTAAGAAATTTTCATTCGATAATAATGCATGGCTACGTTTTAATTCTGCTTCTAGTTTTTCTTTTTGTAAAATTAAAACTTGTTTTTCTTTTTCTTGGTCGATCACATCTTCTCTTAACACATATCCTATCACTTGATCGGATGGAATTGGTAAATAATCATCGATATTAAACGTCATTTCGTCTAGATAAATCATGGAATTGGCTTTGATAGAGACCATTAAATAATCTTCTGCTTCTTTTAATGCATCCATGATTTGATGTTCTGCAACTAACATAACATCTAAAGGTTTAAACACCTGCAATTCTGCACGCTGATTTCTAAATTTAGTCACAAAAGTATCGATTGTATCGAATATGTCATTTGCAGATTCATCAGTATCCATGATTTCTGGCCATTTAGAGATCATCAAATCATCTTTACCAGTGAGTATTTCATACATTCTATCAGTGACAAATGGAACAAATGGATGCATGAGTTTTAAAACAGTTTCAAGAACAAATCGTAATACATATGAAACAGTTGTGACTCTAGACGCTTTTTTTAATTCTACTTTTGCATATTCGATATATGTGTTTGCATAAATATCCCAAATAAAATGATATAAAACTTTTGCGACTTCTCCAAATTCATATTTATCGTAAAAACTATTGGATTGTATGATGACATCGTTGAGTTTTGCAAGAATACCTTTATCCATCATGGAATACTGTAAATCATCGGTCATCAATATTTGTTCAGTTGACATCGTCACGAATCTTGTAACGTTCCAAAACTTATTGAGGAAATTCCATGATGACTCGACTTTTGTCTCATCAAAACGCATATCAAGTCCAGGAGCAGAATTGGTTGTTAAAAAGTAACGTAATGCATCTATACCATATGTATCAATCACATCCATAGGATCAACACCATTTCCAAGCGATTTAGACATCTTTCTTCCATCTTTATCGCGAATAAGTCCATGAATTAATACATCTTTGAAAGGATCTTTTTTCGTAAATTCTAGACCTTGAAACACCATTCTTGCAACCCAAAAGAAGATAATATCATACCCAGTCACTAAAACATCAGTAGGATAATAGCGTTGATAGTCTTCTGTTTGCTCAGGCCATCCTAATGTTGAAAATGGCCATAAAGCACTAGAAAACCATGTGTCTAAAACATCTTCGTCTTGTTGCCAACCTTCACCAGGTGATGTTACTTGAACTTTAACTTCATCGCCTTTGTACCAAGCTGGAATTCGGTGTCCCCACCATAATTGTCGACTTATACACCAGTCATAAGGTTCGGTCATCCAATGATCAAATATTTTTCTAAATCTTGAAGGCACGAAATTGACTTGACTTTTGAGTGCTTGCTCAGATAAAGCTTTCATATCGACAAACCACTGTAAAGATAATCGAGGTTCTACCATGATACCTGTGCGTTCTGAATATCCAACATTATTTGTATAATCTTCTATTTTTTCAACTAACGATAAAGCAGTTAAATCATGAACAAGAGACTTTCTACATTCAAAACGGTCTAATCCTTTATATTGTCCTGCTAAGTCATTCATTGTACCATCATCTTCCATACATAAAGGCATTGGTAAATGATGTCTTTTCCCTACTTCAAAGTCATTTGGATCATGAGCTGGTGTAACTTTTACAACACCAGTACCAAATGACATATCCACGTATTCATCTGCGATAATCGGAATGTGAATATTGGTATTTGGAATATAGACATAATCTCCAATATGCTCTTTGAAACGCTCATCTTCTGGGTGTACCATTAATGCTTGATCTGCAAACATCGTTTCAGGACGTGTTGTTGCAATGACCATATGACCATCTTTTGATACAAATGGATATTTGAAATAATAAAGTTTTGACTGTGTTTCTTGATAATCCACTTCGATATTTGAAAGAGCTGTTTTTGCTTGTGAATCCCAAGAAATAATCCGATAATCACGATAAATATATCCTTTTTGATATAACGTTAAAAAGACGTGATTGACAGCATCGTTTAATTGTTGATCTAAGGTGAATCGCTCTTTTTGATAATCAACAGAAATACCTATTGCTTCCCATTGTTTACGAATAATACTTGCATATTCTTCTTTCCAAGCCCAAGCTTTTTCTAAAAATTTTTCTCGACCAAGTACATAACGATTTGTACCTTCGTTTTTCAAACGTTCATCCACTTTTGCTTGTGTTGCAATGCCAGCGTGATCCATGCCTGGTAAGTAAAGGGTGTCATATCCTTGCATTCTTTTTCTTCTTACAATAATATCTTGTAAGGTTTGATCCCATGCATGTCCTAAATGCAATTTACCTGTTACATTTGGTGGTGGAATTACAACGCAATAAGGTTTTTTATTGATATCTCCACTACTAAAAAAACCTCTTGATTTCCAATGTTGATATAATCCCTTTTCTATCTGTTTAAATTGATATGTTTTTTCCATAATCTTCCCTTTCTAGTGCATACATGATCACGACTTTTTGTTCTCCGATGTGATCGCGATATTCGTGGTGTGTTGGTTTAAATCCACACTTTTCAATGACGCGTTGTGATTGTGTATTACTATGAATATGACCGATAATTATTTTTTTTAATTGCATTTCTTCAAAACCATATTGGATCATTGCTCTAACAGCTTCAGGCATGATGCCAATTCCCCAATAGTCATTATTTAACGCGTAGCCTATTTCACGTATATGGAGAAGTTCATGTTCTTTTTTTCTTACATGAAGTCCAATCGTACCAATGAGTTGATTCGTTTCTTTTGGTGCAATCGCAAATACTTCCTTGGATTTGATCATCCACTCTAATACAAGTTTACTTTCTGCTTTATCTTGATGGGGTTTCCAGCCAGCCATTGGACCAATCATTGGTCTTTTAGCATAATCAAATAATGCATCTAAATCTTGATACGTTAAGTCTCTTATATAGAGTCTTTTTGTCTCTAAAAACATGGGTACTCCTTCTTAATAAAAAAAGCCATCCTTATTCTAAGGACGACATGAAATCGCGGTACCACCTTAGTTCCAGTATAAGATACTGACACTTTCTTGTCGATCACGTTGACATACGGTCATTGGTTCATAAAGGCGACATTCATAAGGACTTTATGTCATAGTTTCAGCATTCTATAACTCTCTGTGATAAAGTGATCTTATTACTCTTCCTTCTCAAGGACACCTTCATTATAGCATAAATGTATTTTGATTCAATATTCGTTGATAAAAAAAGAATCCATTGATATAATAAAATGTAAAATTAATGTAAAAGAGGCTTTATGATTACATCAATCAAAAGAATGATTAGTATTTGGGCGATTTTATTTTCATCTATAGTGCTTTATGAAGTCATTTTTAAATGGCGACTTTTTAATGTTGAGTTGAATGAATCGTTTTTAACAATCATTTTATTTTCATTAGCCTATTCATTGATGTTATTTTTTTTCTTAGTGTTTTTTCAACCAAAAACAATGAGACGACTCTTAATCATGATCATTGTGATACTCACTATTTTATATTTAAACCAAGACATTTATCATACAATTGTTGAAAATTTTTATTCTGTTCAAATTGCAGGCGATTTTTCTTTAGGGTTATCCTTTATTGGAGATGCATTTTTAGCTCTTAGACTACATCATCTTTTGTATGTATTTCCACTTGTTTTTGTGTTGATCATTAATAAATTATTCCCTACTATTTATGACGGAAATCATTTTATATTAAAAATGCCACTTGTGATCATGTTATTATTTGTCTTTATTTTTAATGTTGCAACATCACGTATAGATTCTACGAGAGACACGTCAATCACAGATTATGCTTATAGTGAAAGAGATTTATATGAATATGTTTATAATGCGCAACTCACGATTAAAAATTTTGGACTTCTTACATACACACAGCGTGATGTCATTAATGCATTTAGAACGCCTCCGTTATTTATTTCTGAATATGAAGTGTTAATTGAAGATTATTTAAATAATCAAGCAGTTCATCGTGCAAATGCTCAAACGGGTATTTATGAAGACAAAAACTTTATTTTAATTATGGCAGAAAGTTTTGATTATATGGCAATTCATGAAACATTGACGCCAACGTTATTTATGCTTAAAGAACAATATAGTTTTTTTGAAAATTTCTATTCTCCTTTATATTATCGTTCGACAGCAGATACAGAATTTATGACACAAACATCTTTATTTCCTAATAAAAACGTTACATTATCGATGGAATCTTATATGGATAACACATTCCCATATACATTGCCTCGTTTGTTTCAACAACGTGGCTATTCAAGTTATAGCTATCACAATTATATTGACTATTTTTATCCTAGAAGACAATTTCATACTGAAACATTAGGATATGATATCTATAAAAATGCAAGTGATTTTGGTTTATTAGAAGAGCATACAGGTAATGGCATCATTTTTAATCATCAATGGCAAAAAGATACTGATCTCATTACATTGACGACAGATGATTACATACAAAACACTCCTTTTTTCGTCAATTATATTACAGTCAGTCAACATTTCCAGTATAATGACAGTCATGAAGTTTCATCACTTCATATCGATACGGTGAAAGCTTATGTTGAAGACACAAATCAAGACATCCCAGAGATCATGCAATATTATTTAGCAACAGCAATTGAACTTGATCTTGCGGTAAAACAATTAATGGATACACTAGATTCACATGATCTTTTAGAGGATACTATAATCATGATTTACGGTGATCATTATGCCTATGGAATAGATGAATCATCGATTTGGGATTATGATACACACAAAGAGGATCGTAATACCAATGATCTTCATAATGTACCCATGATGATTTATGATGCTGATCAGGCTTTATCTGGGACTTATTATGATTACATGTCATCAATTGATATCTTACCTACTGTTGCTAATTTATTTGGATTAGACATGAATTATCAACATGTTTTTGGTAGAGACATCTTTTCAGTTGATACGCACGTTATTGTATTTCCAGATTTAAGTTTTGTGTCTAAAGATTTTGAGTATGATGCACTTACTGAAAGTTATCGCATTTTTAATGAGAACATGCTACCTGAAGATTTAGATGGACTTTCTTCCATCTTTATTACACAGTATCGCTATAATATATTGATGTTAGATAATGATTATTTTAAAGAGGATGAAGATTCATAAAAAAAGCATTCAATGAATGCTTTTTTTATAGACTTTTTACCATCACTGCTTTGAGTTCTTCTAGTCCTTCTTTTGTGTCGTTCGAAACCATGTAGATCGTTGTAGGTAAGCTTTTCAGTATCGTTTTTAGTTGAGCTGGTCTTTTAGTTTTTGGAACTTTATCGATTTTTGTTGCAACAACAATGACATCTTTTTCATATCGCGCGAGTTGATGATAAACATCTAAGTCATCTTTAGTAGGTCCTACTTTAAAATCAATGATTAACATTACTTTTTTTAAACCTGATTGTTTCATTAAGATCTCATTTAACATCGCGTAAAACAGATCTCGTTCGCTTTTTGATCTTTTCGCATAACCATATCCTGGTGCATCTAATATGTAAAAGACATCATCGATTAAATATGTATTAATAGCAATCGTTTTACCAGGATTTGACGATGTTCTCGCAAGCTGTTTTCTATTTAAGAGTGCATTAATAAGTGATGACTTACCAACATTTGAACGTCCTAACATAAAAAATGATGGTAAGTGATCAAGTGTTTCGTTGTAACCTGGATATGATTGAATGTATTGTCCTTGTTTAAAATATGTCATAATTTATCTTATCACAATCTTTTATAACTTGGAATTTTATCAGGATATAACTGATAAATAATAGAACCCATTGCAGTCGCTACTTCTCCAAGAGCCGTAATGATCATAGATTGTTTTCCTTTGTAAGTAACGCCATTACCTGCTGCATAAATGCCACTTACTGAAGTTTCCATTGACGTAGATACGATCAAACGATCTTGATCTAATGTTAATCCTTGATGAAGTGGATGTGTTTTCACAGGAATCGTCCCAAAAAACACAAAGACATCATCACACTCTATATTAAGTGTTTCTTTCGTTTTTAAATGTGTAATGTTGACAGATGTAATAGTTTTATTATGAGACTCTACCGACTGAATTTTATATGGCGTATACACATGTGCTTGAGTTTTAATTGTTTGTAATAGATTTTCATCACCTCTAAAATCATCTCGACGATGAATTAATGAGACTTTTGAACCTTTTGAGATGAAATAATGTGCCCAGTCAACTGCAGTATCACCACCACCAAACATCACAAGATGTTTGCCAATAAACGACTTCGCATTCTCAACATGATAGAAAAGATTGGTGTAGTCAGATTCATTTTCAATTCCTAAAGGTCTAGGTACAAACATACCACCACCGTGTGTAATGATAATAAACTTAGACTGAATCATCTGATGATGATTGGTCATTGAAATAAAGCCTTCTTGAGTTTGTTGTATACCTGTGATGTGTGTCATCATCATGATCGTGTTTCGATCATCATATTGATGCATCATTTGATGATATAAATGATCAATGAGTGTTTTACCTAAAATATCTACATGACTTGGCATATCATAAATAGGTTTATCTTGATAAAGGCGTAGCTTGCCACCTAATTCAAAAGAAGCTTCAACAAGCGTATAACTTAAACCTGATTCTTTTGCAAGATGGCTCGCATACAAACCTGCTGGGCCACCACCTATAATAAGTAAGTCTATCATGAAATCACCTATACTATTGTATCAAATTAGCACTTATTATAAAAAAAAGACGCTTAAGTTGACTTAAACGTCGTCTTGATTATTTAAGCGCTTGTTGGAATACATCGGTGACATGCTCAACTAGAATAATCGTCAGAGCTGCTTTGACTTCTTTAGGTATGTCATCAATATCTTTTTCGTTATCTTTTG
>CAZYNC010000029.1:0-7888 GCA_964648785.1 uncultured Acholeplasmataceae bacterium | reverse complement strand
TCAGTATCAATTATTATATGTTCCATGTTCTAAAAAAACACAAATTAGAGTCAACAGTGCTTTTTTTATTGAATTAATGACACCAAGTCAAGGAAAAAAAGAATTAATTTCGGTTAATCTTAAAACACCGACCATCGTGATCACATCTCCAATTGAGACACAATTAAGACGCGTTATTAACGAAAATGAAGAACAATTTATTCATTTTACTGAGAAAATAGAAGCTTCTTACATTGTACCTATTGATCAATTAGCAACACTTAAGGAGTTTATAGAGCATGCTTGATATGTTAATAAAAAGACATCCGAATGCACATCATTGTTATGTATGTGGGACTAAACAAACTGAAGGATTACATGTGAAGTTTTTCGAGTTACAATCAAAACGTTTACTCACAATCTATGAACCTAATCAAGCACACCAAGGATATCCACAAGTACTTCATGGCGGAATCGCAGCTTCATTACTAGATGAAGGCATGGCAAGAATATATCAAATATTTCATCAAGATCCTTGGGGAATGACCATTGACTTACATGTAAGATACCTTAAACAAATACCCTTAAATGAAACACTTTATGTTGTTTCAGAACTTACTAGAGATCGTTCACGAATGTATGAAGTAAAAGGCTATATTACAAGTAATAATCAAGAGATTTATGCTCGAGCAACCGCATCGTATATAAAAGTGAGTGTTTTTGAAAAATTAAAATCGTATGGGTATGACACCATAGATGATGATATTCCGTATCGTGAAATTGAGTTACCAGAATGAGTGTCTTAGAAGCAAAAAATATTCATTTTTCATATGATCATCAAGTATTATTTGAAGATGCATCCATGCGTCTTTTTAAAGATGATCATGCAGTATTAGTTGGTCCTAATGGTCATGGAAAAACAACATGGATGAAATTTCTAGCAAAAGAATTAAGTCCCAATAAAGGTGAGATTTCAATATTGCCACACATTAGAGTTGGATACTTAGATCAATTTTTATCTTTAAAAGATGAAGAACTTGTCGAAACGTATTTGCATGATGTTTTTCAACATTTATTTGACTTAGAGTCAAACATGATTTCTTTGTACGAACAGGCAGAATCTCATGATGATCCTATGAAATTGATTCATTATGCGTCTGATATTCAAGAAACATTAGAAAAAGAAAACTTTTATCAATTCAAATCAAAAGTGGATAATATTGTCGTAGGGTTAGGACTTTCTAAACATGTTTTAACACAGAGACTCAATACATTATCAGGTGGCATGAAAGTTAAAGTCATGCTTGCAAAGTTACTATTACAAGAAGTTGATGTTTTATTACTCGATGAGCCTACCAATTTTTTAGATGTCAAACATATAGAATTTCTCATTCAGTATTTGAATCAATATCAAGGTGCATTTTTAGTCATTTCACACGATGAACATTTTATGTCTAAAATCGCAACAACGGTATTTTCAATCGAATCAAAGCGCATTGAAAAATATAAAGGGACATATGCTTTTTATTTACAACAAAAAGATCTTAGGTATGAACAAGCTCAAAAACAATATAAAGAACAGCAACAACTCATCAAAAAAGAAGAAGCTTTTATTGCAAAAAATTTATCACGAGCTTCCACAACAAAACGTGCTCAATCAAGACGTAAAAAACTTGATAAGTTAACAAGAATTGATAAACCTCATGTAAAAAAAACATATCATTTTGAATTTCCTTTCTCAAGTCGAACTGGTGATGTTGTTTTAAAAACAAATGGTCTATTGATAGGATATGAGCATCCTTTGTTAGATCCACTTGAATTAGAAATTAGGCGTGGTCAAAAAATCGCGATTACAGGCAAAAATGGTATAGGAAAAACGACGCTTATTAAAACACTTTTACATCAACATCCATCTTTAAATGGTACATTTGAATGGATTGACACTTCCAATATTGCCTATTATTCACAAGTTGAAAGTTATGACAATGAAGAGACTGCATATCGTTTTTTCAGAGGATATTACCCTGATGTTGAGGATAAATTTATTTATCAACAATTAGGAAGCTATGGTTTAGACTATGAGAAATGTCATCGACCTTTAAAAACACTCTCTGGTGGAGAACAATCAAAAGTGAGACTAGCAGTACTAAAGAAACAAAAAAGTAATGTCTTAATTTTAGATGAACCTACTAATCATTTAGATGATGCAGCAAAAGAAGCGCTCATAGAAGCACTTGTTCAATATCAAGGAACGTTATTACTCGTCACGCATGAAACATACTTTTATGAAGCGGTATGTGACGATGTGATTGAATTATATACATAAAAAGGAGATTCTATGTTGAAAACAATACAAACAGTGGTAGGAGATATTCAATCCATCACATTAAAAAATACGTATTTAGAAGTTGAAATATTATCGTATGGGGCATCTCTTTTTCATCTATGGGTCATGGATGGTGATCAAAAAAGAGAAGTTTCTGTTCAACCTGATGATATCGATGAATTTTTAACGTCTGATTTTTATTATGGTAAAACAGTCGGAAGAACTGCAGGAAGAATCTTTCATCCAAGTTATACCATTGATGACACCGAATACTTATTAGATGAAAGGAGTTATCCATCACTTTTACATGGTGGAGAACAGGGTTTTTCATTTAAACACTTTGATGTTGTTGAAGTAAGTCATGATATGGTCAAATTAAAAGCCATATCCTATGCGGATGAAGGTCCTTATGATGGAATTCTTACACTTTTTGCAACCTATCAAATCAAAGATCAATCTCTTCAAATCTCATATGAAGCACATACGACTGAAACAACATTGTGTAACATTACCAATCACGTGTATTTAAATTTATCAAAAACACCTACGATACAAGATCATGTTGTTCATATCTATGCGCATTCATATTTGAATATCGATGATCAAAATAAGATTTTAAGTATTGAAGATGTCAAAGCTCCTTTTGATTTTAATCAAGGACTCTATTTTAAAGATACACTTCAATTGATGGAACATACACCATTTCATGGCTTTGATCATACCTTTATATTTGATGAAAAAACACCAACTCAAATGAAAGTAAGTGTTGAAAACATCGACATGGAATTAAAAACATCATATCCATCGGTTGTTTTATATACACACAATAAGCCCGCACCACATAGATTAAGAGGCTTAGACACAAACAACAATCAACACGTCGCCTTTACCATAGAAACACAATATGAACCAGGTGGCATCCAATTCAAAGGACTAAATCAAGCCATATTAGAGCCACATCAGCAATATTTTGAGACAACAACGCTCACATTTAACATAAAAAAAACAAAATAAAGCAATTCACGTTGTATTTCATCTCATAATATGTTAATATATTTAAGAATTTAAAGGAGTGATACATATGCGCGAACTAGTCAAACTTGTATGTACTGAATGTGGCGATGAAAACTACCATACAACTAAAAACAAAAAGTTACACCCAGATCGTATGGAAGTAAAAAAATATTGCCCAAGATTACGTAAATATACCATTCATAAAGAGAAAAAATAAACGATGCCTGCATCGTTTTTTTCTTGCCAAAAAATCACATATTAATAAGAAAAACACTGTTTAATCCTATTATTTAAAAAAAAGTAGCAATAAACACTTGACAGTGCCAAACATATAATATACAATGATATTGGCACAAGATATTCATGAGTGCTAAATGAGGTGAATGCATGCTTAGTAGTAGGCAAAAACTAATTTTAAAAGCAATTGTTGATGAATATGTAAGTACCGCACAACCGGTGGGATCAAAGTTTTTAACACAAGTTCCATATTTATCATTTTCAAGTGCAACACTTCGTTATGATATGGCAGAGTTGGAAACATTAGGTTTTCTTGAAAAGACTCACACATCAAGTGGACGTATCCCTTCTGAACTTGGTTACAAATATTATGTCGACCATTTAGTTACAAGAGATTCAGAGGTACAATCATCATTTCCTGTCATTGATGACGTTTTAAAACAACATCAAATTAAACGTGATCAAGCGATTGAAGAAGCAGTTAAATTACTATCTGACTTGACTAATTATACAGCATTGGCTGTTGGTCCTACACACGAAACTGTTACGATAAAAAAAGTAGATTTCATTCCACTTACGGAAGAGACCGCAACATTACTCATCGTTACCAATCAAGGTCACGTTGAACATCAAACGATTTCCATTCCTGAAGGATTAAATATTCAAGATCTCAAAGAAACGATCAAAACATTAGACGAACTTCTATCTAATAAAGCTTTAGATGAAGCATCCACGATTTTACATGAGTCGCTGATGAAACAAGATTTAAAAACTTTTATGGATTTTCAACAACAACTCATGGCATCATTTATACAAGCATTTTCTAAGTTTAGTGAGGAAAATGTCTATTTATCCGGGATGACAAGAATGTTTGACCAGCCTGAATTTGACAATTCTGGATATATTAAAAGATTTGTTGAAATGCTAGATAGACGTGATCTTGTCAAATTGATTGGTCAACAAGATGGACTACAAGTTAGGTTTGGAAGTGATATGAAACTCATTCCAATGGAGAATTGTACACTCATTTCTATCCCCTATCAAGTGAACGCACAAGAACATGGAACGATTGCGATTATAGGTCCTAATAGAATGCCTTATGGCAAAGTCATCCCGTTACTTGAATACATTGCACTCAACATCGGAAAATTATATAAAAAATAGAGGACATTATGGACGATCATACAATACATACAGAAACTGAAACAGTAGAAAAGAAGTCGAAGAAAAAATTAACATTAAAAGATCAAATCGAACTTTTAGAACAAGAAATTAAAGAACTCAAAGATAAAAACTTAAGAGTCGTTGCAGAATATGAAAATGCAAGAAAAAGATTAGATACTCAACGCATTCAAGATCGTAAATACGCATCTAAATACTTAATCGATCAACTTCTCACACCGTTATCTCAACTGGATAAAATAGTTGAGTTACCAACAGAAGATGAAAAATTAAAAAACTTCTTAATTGGTTTTAAAATGATTAAAGATCAAATATTTAAAACATTAGAAGCTGATGGACTTAAAGAAATTGAAGCGCTGAATAAACCTTTTGATCCAAATTTCCATGAAGCAATGGAAAAAATACACGATCAAAACTTACCCAATGGAATCAACGTAGCTGTCATTAACAAAGGCTACATGTATAAAGAACAACTATTAAAACCGGCCACGGTAAAAGTCAATGAATGGAGTGAAGAAAATGGCGAAAACAAATAAAATTATTGGTATCGATTTAGGAACAACCAATTCATGCGTGAGCGTGATGGAAGGTGGAGAAGCAAAAGTCATTGCAAATGCTGAAGGTGGACGTACTACACCATCTGTTGTTGCATTTAAAGGGGATGATATTTCAGTTGGTGAAGTTGCAAAAAGACAAGCAATCACAAACCCAAATACCATCATCTCGATTAAAAGACATATGGGTGAAAATGATTATCGTGTGAATATTAACGATAAAAAATATACACCTCAAGAGATTTCTGCAATGATTTTAAAGAATCTAAAGAAAACAGCAGAAGATTATTTAGGTGCAGAAGTCACACAAGCAGTCATTACGGTTCCTGCATATTTTAACGATGCTCAAAGACAAGCAACAAAAGATGCAGGAAAAATTGCTGGGCTTGAAGTAAAACGTATTATCAATGAACCTACAGCAGCGGCTTTAGCGTATGGTATAGATAAAGTGGACAAAGAACAAACCATTTTAGTGTTTGACTTGGGCGGTGGTACATTTGACGTCTCAATTTTAAAACTTGCAGATGGAACGTTTGAAGTGATTTCAACATCAGGAGATAACCTTTTAGGTGGAGATGATTTTGATCAAAAAATCATTGATTTCTTAGTTGCTGAATTTAAACGTGATCAAGGTGTTGATTTATCAAAAGATAAAATGGCGATTCAACGTTTAAAAGATGCAGCTGAAAAAGCTAAAAAAGAATTATCAGGTGTGACAACAACACAAATTTCTCTCCCATTTATTACTATGGGTGAAGCTGGTCCATTACACTTAGAACTCAATTTAACACGTGCTAAGTTTAATGAACTTACAACAGATTTAATAGATCGTTGTGAAGGACCAGTTCGTACAGCACTTAAAGATGCAAAAATGGGGTCTAATGATATTCATCAAGTGTTACTTGTCGGTGGGTCAACACGTATTCCAGCTGTTCAAGATCTTGTTAAAAAATTACTCAATAAAGAACCTAATAAATCTGTTAATCCAGATGAAGTTGTCGCGATGGGAGCTGCCATCCAAGGTGGCGTCCTTGCAGGCGATGTCAAAGACGTTTTATTACTTGATGTCACTCCACTTTCATTAGGTATTGAAACAATGGGAAATGTATTCACTAAACTTATTGAACGTAATACAACAATCCCAACTTCTAAATCACAAGTATTCTCAACAGCTGCAGATAACCAACCAGCCGTTGATATTCATGTTTTACAAGGTGAAAGACCAATGGCCTCAGATAATAAAACGTTAGGTCGTTTCCAGTTATCTGATATTCCACCTGCACCTAGAGGCGTTCCTCAAATTGAAGTAACCTTTGACATCGATGCTAATGGTATCGTCTCAGTTAAAGCAAAAGACCTAGGAACGAACAAAGAACAAAACATCACGATTACAGGTAATGATTCCCTTTCTCAAGAAGAAATAGATCGAATGATCAAAGAAGCTGAAGAAATGGCTGAAACAGACAAAGCAAGACGTGAAGAAGCTGATTTAAGAAACGAAGCATCTAGTTTATCATTCCAAACTAAAAAAGCATTAGATGATTTAAAAGATGACGTTGATGCAAAAGAAAAAGAAGATGTTGAAACTAAAATCAATGCACTTGAAGAAGCACTCAAAGGAACCGATTTAGAAGCGATTAAAAAAGCGAAATCAGAACTTGAAACGATTGCGCAAGGCATTGCTCAAAAAGCATATCAAAAAACACAACAACAAGCATCTGAACCAACACAAGAAGACTCAAACAATAACGATGAACAACCTACTGTAGATGCTGAGTTTGAAGCAAAAGACTAAATCATATTGGAGTTAATTTATGGCGGATAAACGCGACTATTATGATGTTTTGGGGTTAAAAAAAGGAGCATCTGAAGATGACATCAGAAAAGCTTACCGACAATTAGCCAAAAAATATCATCCAGATGTATCGTCAGAGCCCGATGCAGAAACTAAATTTAAAGAAGTCCAAGAGGCATATGATACATTAAGCGATAGTGAAAAACGCCAAATGTATGATCAATATGGTCACCAAGGAAATCCGTTTGAAGGTTTTTCAGGTGGTGGCGGAGGATTTGAAGGTTTTGGTGGCTTCGGAGATATCTTCTCGCAATTCTTTGGAGGAGGTTCGCAAAGACAAACAAGTCGATCTTATGATGGTCCTCAACGTGGTGAAGACATAGAAAAAGTCATGACCATTGATTTCATGGAAGCTGTTTTAGGTATCAAAAAAGATGTCTCAGTGGATATAGAAGATACATGTCTTACTTGTGGTGGATCAGGCGCAGCATCTAAAGATGATATCGAAACATGTTCAAGATGTCACGGAGATGGACATATTAACGTTGATCAACGAACCATGTTTGGTACGATTCGTTCTCAACAAGTATGTAATCAATGTGGAGGACGCGGAAAAACGATTAAAAAACGTTGCCACACATGTCATGGATCAGGAAAAGTCAGACAAACAAAAAATGTTTCAGTCAATATACCAGCTGGTGTCGATAACAACATGACGCTTAAAGTAGCGGGTTATGGACACGGTGGTACAAAAGGTGGTTCACATGGTGATTTGTTTATTACCTTTAGAGTGAAACCACA
>CAZYNC010000028.1:5564-8218 GCA_964648785.1 uncultured Acholeplasmataceae bacterium | reverse complement strand
CCAGAAGAAAAAGAACGTGGTATTACCATTAATACAGCACACGTAGAATACCAAACTGATTCACGTCACTATGCACACGTAGACTGCCCAGGACACGCTGACTACGTTAAAAACATGATTACCGGTGCTGCTCAAATGGACGGTGCAATCTTAGTTGTATCAGGTGCTGACGGCCCTATGCCTCAAACACGTGAACACATCTTACTTTCACGTCAAGTTGGGGTACCTAAGTTAGTTGTTTTCTTAAACAAAGCTGATATGGTTGAAGATGATGAATTACTTGACTTAGTCGAAATGGAAGTACGTGAATTACTTTCAGAATATGACTTCCCAGGTGATGATATTCCTGTCATTCGTGGTTCTGCACTTGGTGCATTAAACGGCGAAGCGAAATGGGAAGAAAAAATTAATGAATTGATGGATGCTGTTGACTCATACATTGATCAACCAGTTCGTGAAACAGACAAACCATTCTTAATGCCAGTTGAAGACGTCTTCACCATTACAGGACGTGGTACAGTTGCTACAGGACGTGTTGAACGTGGACAAGTTAAAGTCGGTGATGAAATCGAAATTATCGGTATCCGCGACACTCAAAAATCAGTTGTAACTGGTGTTGAAATGTTTAGAAAATTACTTGACTATGCAGAAGCTGGAGATAACATTGGTGCCTTATTACGTGGTGTTCAACGTGATCAAGTAGAACGTGGACAAGTATTAGCTAAACCTAAATCAGTGAATCCACACAGTGTCTTTGAAGCACAAGTATACGTGTTATCAAAAGAAGAAGGTGGACGTCATACTGCATTTTTCTCAAACTACCGTCCACAATTTTATTTCCGTACAACTGACATTACAGGTGTTATTACACTTCAAGAAGGTACAGAAATGGTGATGCCAGGAGATAATACTGTCATGACTGTTGAACTTATTCACCCAATCGCGATTGAAGAAGGAACTAAATTCTCAATTCGTGAAGGTGGACGTACCGTTGGTGCGGGTTCAGTTACAAAAATTGTTAAATAATAAACACAATCTAAACATGAAGGTTATCCTTCATGTTTTTTTTATGTAAAAATATCAAGTTGAAGGTAATCAAGTGAAAGCAACCTCAAGATATGATACAATATAGTACATGATGAAATAAGGAGTTTATGATGATTGATACACACATCCACTTAAATTTTGAAGATTATATTGACGACTTAGAAAACGTCATTTTAGATGCTGAAAAAGCTGGTGTAACACACATGATTGTTGTTGGGATTGATGAACCTTCATCAAGGCTTGCCATTGAATTATCCAAACAATATCCATCTATTTATGCATCTGTAGGTGTTCATCCAAGTGAATCTGAAAATATGTTTGAGATGCAAGCGACTTCTACATCCTTTATTGAAACAATGTTAAAAGAAGACAAAGTGGTTGCGATTGGTGAATGCGGTATTGATTTATATCATGAAGACTACAATCTTTCCTATCAACAAGAAGTCTTTAAAAATCAAATTGAACTCGCCAAAGCATACAAAAAACCACTCATCATTCATTCAAGATCTGGCGTAAGAGAATGTATCGATATGTTGACAC
Organism: uncultured Acholeplasmataceae bacterium; assembly: GCA_964648785.1. Taxonomy (GTDB): domain Bacteria; phylum Bacillota_I; class Bacilli_A; order Acholeplasmatales; family Acholeplasmataceae; genus UBA8290. The sequence goes on along the minus strand of CAZYNC010000028.1, from coordinate 6,631 downwards.
CTTACAAAGGACAAGTTACAGGTGTTTTCCATTGTTTTAATGGTTCTAAAGAAGAAGCTGATGAGATTTTAGAATTAGGATTTTATATTGGTGTAGATGGTCCGATTACATTTAAAAATGCTAAAGATGCAAAAGATATTACAACCCATGTCCCAATTGAACGTTTACTTATTGAAACAGATGGACCCTATTTATCTCCAGAACCGTATCGTGGTAGAAGAAATCAACCCGCCAATGTTAAATATATTTTAAAGGCACTTGCTCAATTAAAAAATATATCAGAAGCAGATGCTGATTTAATCACCACTCAAAATGCAAAAACCTTGTTTTTGTTGCCTTAAGGAGGCACTATGAAAAAAACGATTAGTCTAATTATTACTTTAACTTCAATCTTGTTTTTAATAGGTTGTTTTGATACGCGATCTACTGTCCCTTACGAATCTCCTTCAACATATGAATCGATGCGTATTGACATGATTGCTGAAGTATCACCATCCGTTATTGTTGTGAAAACTGAAACAGGACATGGCTCTGGCCTTATTTATAAGCAAGAAGGTAATGTATATTACGCCATTACGAACCAACATGTCGTAGAAGATGGTGGAGAAATGTCGATTTATTTTGGTGGTACACGTGATGAAATTGCGGTGACAAAAGTTGCTGCAAATGCATTATTAGATGTCGCAGTTGTTCAATTTGAAACAGAAGATCAACTTGTGGTGTATGATTCACGCGCTATTAACGGTGAAAAAATAGAAATCATACGTGGTCAAGATGTGTATGCGATAGGAACACCAGAAAACTTAAATAAATTTAATTATGTCACACAAGGTGTTATTGCAATGTCGTCATTTCCATACAATGGGATTGATAATTTAGCGATTATGCATGATGCAGAATTAAATCCTGGAAATAGTGGAGGTCCACTTTTTAATTTAAACGGTGAATTTATCGGCATCAATGTTGCAAAAATACCATCAATTGCAACTGAAACAGGTTCAATTGCAGCAGAAGGGTTAAATTATTCACTCAATATTAACGAGATATATTTCCGTTTTTTATCGACA
>CAZYNC010000028.1:3662-5464 GCA_964648785.1 uncultured Acholeplasmataceae bacterium | reverse complement strand
AGTTGACCATCAGTTTTGCTGAAAGCATGACTGGAGGTGCACTTGCATCACACCTTACCATGATACCTGGGGCATCACATGTTTTTAAAGGAAGTCTCGTGTGCTATGACACGGATATTAAAATCAATATTTTAAACGTCACTAAAACATTGATTGATACCTATGGCGTGGTCTCAAAAGAGGTAAGTCAAGACATGGCAATTAAGTGTCAAGACTTGTTTAAGTCAAGTGTTGCAGTTAGTGTCACTGGATACGCTGATGGCGAACATAAAGATATATTTGTTACGATTAGAGATCATGAAACAAACGTGTTTCATCTTATAAGACAAGATCAAAACAGACGTGACATGATACAAGAAGTCGTTGCTTTTGTATTTAATGAAGTACAAAAGAGAATCACACATAGGACATAATTGATTGACACGTACAATCACACATAATGTTTATTTGTATTACATATAACTTTATGTTATAATAACATTTGCGTAGAAACGCTGCGCCACCTTGTCACGAATATGTGACCAAAAGACCAGAAGGAGGAAAAGTATGAAGAAATATGAAGTGATGTATATCATACGCCCTAATGTTGAAGCTGAACAAGTTAAAGCACTTGTGAATCAATTTTCAGAATTGTTTTTAAGCAACAACAGCCAAGTGTTAGAACTCAAAGAAATGGGTTTAAAAGACTTAGCGTATGAAATTAATCATCATAAAAAAGGATACTACGTTTGGTTAAAAGTAGAAGCAACCAATGAAGCAGTTGCTGAATTTAACCGAGTTGTACGTATTACTGAAGACATTATTCGATTTATTGTTGTGAAAGAAGGCGAATAATATGATGAACAGAGTAATTTTAGTTGGTCGCATCACAAAAGACCCTGAAATGAAAAAAACTGCACAAGACATAGCAGTCGTCAATTTCACCATTGCAGTCAATAGAAACTATACCGATCAACAAGGAGAAAAACAAGCTGATTTTATTTCTTGTGTTGTGTGGAGAAAACAAGCTGAAAATGTCGCAAAATACGTGACAAAAGGTATGTTACTTGGTGTTGAAGGTCGACTTCAAACACGTCAATATGAATCAGAGACTGGAATGAAATATATCACTGAGGTCTTATGCGATTCAGTTCAATTTTTAGAAAATAAATCTTCAACCGCATCAGGATATGAAGATCAACCATCATCAAAGTCTCAAAGCGACGAGTTTTATGAAACATCTAAAAAACTTGCTGCTGAAGATGACTTACCATTTTAAGGAGAACGTAATACATGAAACCAAGAGATTTTAAAGATCGTGGTGGATTCAAACGTCGTAAAAAAGTATGTTATTTTACACAAAATAAAGTAACAAATATTGATTTTAAAGATGTTGAACTCCTCAAACGATTTATTACTGAACGTGGTAAAATCTTACCAAGACGTGTCACAGGAACAACTGCAAAATGGCAACGTCCACTTGCGATCGCAATTAAACGCGCACGTCACATGGCTTTATTACCATATGTGAAAGAATAATGATAAAAACCTCATCTATTGAGGTTTTTTTTCATGCATTTTAAATAAAAAAAACATGGTTTAACACCAATCATTTGATATAATATTGAGTAAGAGGAAGTCATGAAAAAATTTGTGTTTGCATTATTTGCAATTGTATTTATGGCAATTACGGTCTATATCGCATCCATTGTGATTCCTACCGTAGATGACAATCAATACCTATACTTAGGAGTAGGTATTTTATCATTATTGCTTTCTACCATCATGGTTTTTTCATTTTTCTCAAATCAAATGAGAGAGAA
>CAZYNC010000028.1:0-3562 GCA_964648785.1 uncultured Acholeplasmataceae bacterium | reverse complement strand
TATTGCTTTCTACCATCATGGTTTTTTCATTTTTCTCAAATCAAATGAGAGAGAAAATCAAACGATTAAATCATCGTATCGAATTGTGGAGTCGGGTTTCCTATCACGTTAATCAAGTTGGGGATGAGTTATTTAATCAGCTTCCAATCGCGATGATTGCGTTAGATGACAATTTTGATATTCGTTGGGCAAGCGTGTTTGCTAAAGAAAAGTTATCACAACGCATGATTAATAAACCACTCAGTGAAATATCTGAATTTTTGTTTGAACAAATAACAAATCAAGTGTCAGAATTTAGATTTGAAACGAATCAAATGGTGTTTGATGTTTTTTATAAACCGGAATTTAAATTTATTTATATGTTTTTAGCAACGGATCTTGTACGTTTAGAAGAAAAATATCAAGATCATTTACCAGTGATGCTATTGATGTCACTAGACTATATCGATGAGTCTTTAGCAAGTTTACCAGTTTCTGAACAATCAACACTAAAAGGTCAATATTTAGGAACCATTGCAGATTGGGCAAACCAATATCAAGCATATTTGCAACAGTTATCAGATGATCGTATCATTGCATTTACAACAAGAGCACAATTATTAGAAATGATGCAACAACAATTCAACATTCTTGATAACGTAAGAAAAATTTCTGAAAAACACGACGTACGAGTCACGTTATCAATGGGTGTAGCATCATGGGATACGCCATATGAATCTCTTGGTGTATATGCTCAAAATGCCATTGAACTTGCTGAAAAACGTGGTGGTGATCAAGCTGTTGTGAATGTTCAACATCAAAAAATTGCTTATTTTGGTGCAACAAAAGATGCTGTTTCAAGCAATAGTCGAGTCAATGCACGTATACAAGCTCAAACCATGAAACAACTTTTTGAATCTAGTGATGCTGTGTATATTACGGGTCATAAACGCGCAGATCTAGATGCTGTTGGTGCGATGCTTGGAACCTATCAAATGGCATCTTCTGTTCAACCAAAATCGTATATCATAGCACCAGATGAAGAATTAGATCCAACCTCACTCAAAGTATTCCAAGAATTTGTTCAAACTCATAAAGATCCAAGAATTGCTTTAGATAACATACAATTAACAAATAAAAGCGTGCTTGTGATTGTGGATACGCAATCAAAACAATTACTCATTGATCCTCTCATGGTGGATCAAGTCGGACACATTGTCATTATTGACCATCACCGGGCAAGTGATGATGCAGTCACATCTGACAATAGTTACATTGAACCATACGCGTCATCAACAGTAGAACTTGTGATGGATGTTTGGTCATTCTTTGAAGCGCTCATACCATCCACATTAGATCCTCTTTATGTCACAATTATGTATGGAGGTATGGTTGTTGATACGAATCAATTTACCTTAAGAACAGGACCAAGAACATTTGAAGTTGCTGCAAAACTAAAAGAACTTGGTGCAGATGTCTCTAAAGTTCATACGTGGTTAAAAAAAGACTTTCATAAAACTAAACACATTTATGAACTTATCTCAAAAGCAGAAGTCATTGAAAAACATTTCATGATTTTAAAAGATACAACCCAATTTGTAGACCGTGTTTTACTCGCTCAAGCAGCAGAAGAAGCGCTTGAAATTGAACACATTGATGCTGTATTTTCTGTAGGTTATGTCAAAGAAGGCATTGTAGGTGTTTCAGCAAGATCAACCGGTCAAGTCAATGTTCAACTCATCATGGAATTTTTTGGTGGAGGTGGACACCTTACAAGCGCAGCTGTTCAAAAAGAAGTTCATATCGATGATATGATCGATGCAATTAAACAAAAAATCAATCTAGAATATGGAGGTCAAGATCAACCTATGAAAGTAATATTATTAGAAGATGTTTCAGGACGTGGCAAAAAAGATGACATCATAGACGTTGCAGGTGGATATGGACAATTTTTATTAACCCAGAAAAAAGCGATACTTGCTAACGATGACAATATCAAATCATTACATGAGAGACAAGAAAAAGAATTTGAAGCTCAACAAAAACACTTAGAACTCATGAAAACATTGAAACAAGACATTGATCATAAACATATTACATTATCCATTCAAGTTGGAAAAGATGGAAAACTCTTTGGGTCAATTACAACAAAACAGATTGTAGAAACGTTTGAAAAAGTTCATGGCATCACGCTTGATAAGAAAAAAGTGGAACTTTCCTCAGACATTAATTCTATTGGAATTTATACCGTTACGGTTCACTTACACAAAGGTGTTGATGCACAATTTGAAGTTCATATAGAAGAAGAACACAAGGATTAATTATGGCAGCGAAAACATTACCGCATCATTTAGATGCAGAACAAAGAGTCTTAGGTATTTTATTTTTAGATCCTAAAAAAATGGCGTCTGTCACGGACTTACTAAAAACCTCTGATTTTTTTGATCAACACCATCAACATATATATGATGCGATGAAACAACTTGATCATCAATCGAAAACGATTGATTATGTCAGTGTTGGTGCAATTTTAAGAGAAAACCGTGTTCTTGAAACATCGGGCGGGTTAGAGTATTTATATAGTCTTGCTGAAATGATACCGTCAACCTCGCATTTGGATACGTATGTTGAGATGATCAAAGAAGCGTCACTTAAGCGCGAAATAATTGATTTCGCTTCAGAAGTCATTGAACAAGGTTATAGTAAAGATATGGAAGTCACTGAGTATGTGGATTACGCAGAAAGTGGCATCTTTGAAATCTCAAAAAGAAGAAAAGCGTCATCGTTTGCGTCACTCGCTGACATTACCAAAGAAGTCAAAGAAGTCTCTGAACGTAATGCCAATAAACAAGGTATTACAGGGTTAATGACAGGATATAAAAACTTAGATGAACTTTCAGCTGGACTTCAACCAGAAGAACTCATTATTTTGGCAGCAAGACCTTCCATGGGTAAAAGTGCATTTGCGATGAATGTTGCAATGAACGTTGCAAAAAGAAATAAAGAAGGTAAAGCGAATGTTGCTATCTTTAGTTTAGAGATGAGCAATGCACAACTCGTCTCTCGTATGCTTTCAACAGAAGCTAATATTAAAAATACACGACTCAAAACAGGAAATTTAACAACTAAAGAATGGCAATATTTTGAGAGTGGTATGCAGTCGCTCAATCAACTGAATATCCACTTTGATGATTCAGGGTCTGTATCGGTATTAGATATTCGCGCTAAATGTCGAAAACTTGCTCAAGAAAAAGGATTAGACTTTGTTGTCATTGATTACTTACAATTGATTAAATCAGATAGTAGAAATGGCAATAGACAAGAAGAAGTTGCAAACATTTCAAGAAGTTTAAAACAAATGGCAAGAGAATTAAAAATCCCTGTTTTGGCATTATCTCAATTGTCTCGTGAAGTTGAAAAAAGAGAAGATAAAAAACCAATTTTAGCAGACTTAAGAGAATCAGGTAGTATTGAGCAAGACGCCGATATCGTCATGTTCTTATTTAGATCTGATTACTATAAAAAAGCAGATGATCAAAATACTGGTGAAGTAGAACTTATTATCGCGAAAAATAGACAAGGT
>CAZYNC010000027.1:2012-8283 GCA_964648785.1 uncultured Acholeplasmataceae bacterium | reverse complement strand
AAATCTTCAAGAGCGTAAAATAGTTGAAACTGAAAGATACAAAGACAATCAAAATAAAATCATTACGCAGACTTCTGAAGCGGTATCAATTCTTAATTCTAAATTATCAAATTACAGAGAAATTACTACTGAGAAAAAAAGAAAAATTGTTCGTGATTTTCAAACGAAGTCAATGTCATCTAAAAATGAAACTATTCAAAAAAACAGACAACTAACTCAATTAGATAATGATTTAAATCAACTTATTATTAAAACAAGAAAAGAAATTAAATATAAAAAAGCTGAAGGTCAACTTCTTCTTTTTGAATTAAATAAAAACTATCAAATATTGATTGCTGATATAGAATTCTTAATAAAAAAAGAATTATATGACACTACCTATGATTTAAAAAAATATGATATAGAACTTAAACAACATCATGAATTGCTACAAGAGCAACAACAAAAATTACAAGAACAAAGACATTTTTATCAAGACTCAATTGAGGCAGCCTATCAGAAAGATGTGTTGTCTTTTGAAACTCAAATCAATCTTGCTTCACAATCTCAGGAAAGAGATCTAGGTCAATTAGTTTTAGATGCTTCGATAGATATCACCCATATTGATAAAAATATTCTTGAAATTCAATCAACACATACACGTAAGATTTTAAAACTTCAACATCAAATAGACCTACACCAACTTCAATTCGATAACACGATACAAACAATTCTTCTGAATAAAAATCAATTATTAGATCAAGCTTCTAGAACGAGAGATTTAGACTTAGAAGAATTACAGTTACGTTTGGACTTAAAACAAGAAACTTTTGATGAACAAACTGCAAATTTTAAACATCAACTAGAAACCTTGTTTATTCATTATGAGAAAGATTTATTTCATCATGAAAATCGATATGAATATCAAAAAGAAAATCATAAACTTACACATGAATACAAATCTCTAAAAAGACAGTATACATTAAATGAATATAATGATCGTGTTTCATTGAGAAAATTTCATCTTGATTTTTCACGTTCTGAGCATATTATCGATATTCATATTGATTTATTTTATACATTCATTCAAAAAATATTTGATGTTCAATTTCAACATGTTTCACTTCTTAATTTATCTGTTCAATTACTAGAACAAACTTTTCATTACCATGAAAATCCAGAAACAATGAGACACATGATTGACATTGTTCAAACATTAAACAGTGAACTTCAACTTTCATTTAAATCATCCTTGAAAATGTTGAAAGAAACTTTTATTGATGCCTATCAGACACATTTTGAAAATGCAAGAAATGTCGTATTACAAATGCATTATAAAGATGCAAAGATTATGAATAAACATACTATTGATAATTTACAAAAAGAAAAAGCTGAGCTTGTTAAGAAAAAATATGAGTTTGAAGTTGCGATGAAACAATCTTCAACAACAAAAGATGATCTAGCACTTAAGCGTATTGAAAAAGCTTATAATAAGATCAATACTGATATCAATTCAATAGAGGATCAAATAAAACAACATACACATCAAGCAGATGCTGATTTTAATATTTTTAAAAGTAAATTTAATCTTTGGATTCAGAAAAAATTTACTCATATTACACATATTATCTCAAAAATAGAAAAAACAGAACAATCAACAATGCACTTTTTTGATATGACACTTCAGCAAAATCGAAAATTATCACAAACACTATATTATACAAATCAAATCATTTTTGGCGTTACAAAGTCGATACAAAAACAATATATGAAATACATTGAACAACAACAACTTAAAATGTATCCTATTTATCAACTTTTACTCAACTATCAAAAAGATATGAAGCGCGCACTTCACGATGAAAAGCAAAATAAAACTATATTAATTGAAAACTCTATACATGACTGGGAACAAAAACAACAACAACATCAACTTTCATTTGATCAAGAAAACAATTTTTCAAGACGAACATTTCGTGAGAGCATTGTTGCGAAGAAAAACGCAGTTGAACTTAAAATCGCGAATTATCACAGAGATTTTCAAGAAGCCAAAGATAAACGTTTGAGATCGATACAACGTCTTGAAAATCTTCTTCAATCATTTGCAAGTAAAAAAACACTTACTTTGGATACATTAGAAGTCAATCAACAAGCAATCGTTGATCAAGAACAACAAAAGTTGAATCATCACATACAACAATTATTAACTCGACAACAAAAAATTATAGATAACTTTGATGCTGAAACCTTAAAAAAACAGCAAGATTATGATGAGAAAATCTCACATGCACTTTCTTCTATTGAACAAAGACTCGTCAAATATCTAACTTCTGTCTCTAAACTACGTGAAGTATTTAAAGATAAAATGATTGATAAAACACTTCATGAAACAAAAATTAATCAAAACTATAAAAAGCGACTCGCCATCTTAAAACAAAAAACAAGTCGGCTCGTCACTGAACACAAAAAAGAAAAACGCCTTCATCTTATCCAATTGGATAAACATGAAAAGCGTGAGCAAGTATTATTACATAAAAAACATCAATCAATAGAATTTTGGTTAAAAAAATCATATCAATTTAAAATTAAAACGTTAGATTTTAACTAGTCTTTGAATTCAAAGGTTAGCGAATCAATGTAGACTGTGGCGCCATTTTTAGCGCCTTTTTTTCTTAAAAGATCATCAATTCCAATTGCTTTTAATTGCCTTGCAAATCTTTTTGCTCCTTCTTCTTGTGAAAGATCGATGCGGTGATAAAGCTTCATGATCTGTTCGCCGGTTACTTCAAAGATTTGGTCACCGATGATGTTCACTTGAATTGGTGATAGCTCATCATCTAATGTATACGTAATATGATTATCTAATGAAATTGCACTTAAAGGAGGTAGCGTCGTCACTAAGGACACAAGTTTTTGAATTAATACCTCAATGTTTTCTTTTGTATAAGTTGAAATAAATAAGACATCGTCACCAAAAAGATATTTGATTTTTTGACGATCTTCTTCATCAAGTAATTCAGCTTTATTTACGACAAGTAATTCTTTTCGATCTAGTAAATTTTCATCATATAATCGTAGTTCTTTAAGGATTGCTTCATAATCATATTTATATGTTTCTCTTGTTGCATCAATAACATGTACAAACACTCGACATCTAGATAAATGTTTTAAGAACTGTATACCTAATCCAACACCCAAATGTGCTTCTTCAATCAGTCCAGGTAAATCAGCTACCGCGAAATTGACATCATCATATTGTACCATACCTAAAATTGGTGATGTAGTTGTAAAGGGATAATCCGCTATTTTTGTTCTAGCATTTGAGATCACGGAAACAATGGATGACTTTCCTACACTCGGAAACCCAATAAAGCCCACATCGGCGAGTACTTGAAGTTCTAGTTTTATCGTAAAATGTTCACCTATATCACCTTTTTCAGCATAATTCGGTGTTGGATTTGTTCCTGTAGCCAGTGAAATATTACCACGACCTCCTTTTCCACCATGCGCAATTAAAAGTTCTTGAGCGTGCTCCGTAATATCCCCTATGATTTGTCCATCTTCTTTTTTTACGATTGTACCAAGGGGAACTTTTACAATCGTTGGTTCACCTTGAGCACCAGTCATGCCTTTTGATTGACCATCAGAACCATTATGCGCTTTAATGTGACGCATATAACGAAATGGATATAGAGTTGTCATCCCGCTATCACCTAAAAAGATGACATCGCCACCTTTGCCTCCAGATCCTCCCCATGGACCACCAAATTCAACATATTTTTCACGGCGGTAAGCACACATACCATTACCACCTTTTCCACCAGTAACTTCAATTTTGATTTCATCTACAAACATATTCTTCCTCGATTAGAAAAAAAAGGATGATCTCACGGATATCCTTTTAATATTTTTACTTAGGCAGCGTACACAGAAACTTGTGTACGATTTCTTCCTTTACGTTCATATTTTACAACTCCAGATACGGTTGTAAATAACGTATCGTCACTTCCGCGTCTAACATTTTCACCTGGGTGAACTTTTGTACCACGTTGACGATATAAAATAGATCCGGCATTTGCAAATTGTCCATCTGATAATTTCATACCCAATCTTTTAGAATGTGAGTCACGTCCGTTACGCGATGAACCCACACCTTTTTTAGATGCAAATAATTGTAATTGTAATGTTAACATTTAAGCTTCCTCGCTTTCTTTCCATGAAACATGACTTGGATATTGGGCTATCATATCATGTATTGCTTTATTAAAGACGTTATAAATGAAATGATGCTCTTTTTTGTAGTCATGTACAGTAATTGTTAATTGACCTTCGTTCAATACTGTTGTTGTTTGAGCGCTTTGTTCAAACAAATTAGCGGTCATGATACTCGCTGTTGATACACCTGCACATACGATATCTTGTCCATGAGACGCAAATAATGCGTGGCCCTGAATATCTAATATTAATGCATGTTTTTTTCTAGTGACAGTGATGTTAATCATTCGCCTAAAATTTGATTAATTAATACTTTTGTATATGCTTGACGATGACCTTGTTTACGACGATAGTTTTTACGTTTTTTGTATTTGAATACAATAATTTTCTTACCACGTCCATGTTTTACAACACTTCCAACAACTTTAGCACCCTCTACGTATGGGACACCAATGAGCGTTTTTTTACCAGATAGTTGCAAAACTTTGTCAAAGGTAACAGATTCATTATCGTTGGCTTCTAATTTTTCAACGTAAATTTCTTGTCCAACTTCTACACGAACTTGTTTACCGCCAGTTTCTATAATGGCATACATGTCGAATTCCTCCTATTTTATATATTTTTGAAGTCACACTATCACGGTAGTCATTAGACATTTATAAACCGTTACTACGTGGAACGACCTATTACATTTTACTTATTTTTATTTCAAAAGTCAATACTTAACGCTTACCTTGATCATAAACTTGACCAAGCGCTTTAGGTGCTCTAGAATTTTTTGAGAAAAATGCCAATATAATCAGTGTAAAGACATAAGGCAACATCACATAAAATTCACGATCTAACTCTAAATCTCTTAAAATCGGAATGACCGAATAAGATGACCCTAAAATTCTTAAAAAACCAAAAAATAGTGCACCTATTAACACAAATGTTGGTTTCCAATTACCAAAAATAAGTAAGGCAATCGCTAAAAATCCAAATCCAGCGACAGTAGCTGCATATTCTGTGGATGAAGAAATTACAAAGATACTTCCTCCCATTCCAGCAAGTGCTCCAGAGATCATAACCGCTATAAATCGATACTTATAAATATTAATTCCTAACGAATCAGCAGCTTGAGGATTTTCACCCATCGCATTAATACGCAATCCAAATTGAGTTTTATTTAGAATGAAACGCGCTATAAAAAATAAAATAATCACGATATAAAATGATATAAACACACGCGTGAAAAATAATTCACCTATTATTGGAATTTGTGATAACAATGGGATTTCAGCAATTCTAAAGCGTGTATTAAACTGAATTTGTGACCCTCCACCTTGAAGTAGTCTTGCAACATATATTGCAAACGCTGGAGCAAATAAATTGAGTGCAGTAGCACTAATGATTTGATTTGCTTTAAGTTGAATCGATGCATATGCATGCAACATTGAATACAAAGCACCAACAATCGCACTCACGATTAATACAATAATAAATAATAACTGTGATGGAATTCCAAAATTTTCAATAAGTGCTAGTGTACCTATGCCAGCAAATCCACTAAAGATCATAATTCCTTCTAAAGCGATATTTGTTACACCACTTCGTTCTGCAAACATACCACCTAATGCAACCATAAGCAAGACAGTTGCAGGTATATACGTTTCTTGAATGAGCTGATAAATTAAATTCATGCTTTCACCTCATCTTTTTTCTTTTTCAATACTTTCAACAATTTAGGTAATACTGCTGATATTGCTGAAACATAAATAATCACAGATACAATGATATCCACAACTTGTGGCACAAACCCATAAATTTGCATATAAAATCCACCTTGTCTTAAGTGACTTAAGAAAAGTCCAGCGAATAATGCCCCTATTGGTTCTCCTAATCCTAATAATGCGACAGAGATTCCATCAAAACCCTCAACAAATATTGTATAGGCAATTGAAATTGTTTTTCCAGACACTAAATATGCAACAGAACCTGCTAGTCCAGCAAATGCACCTGCAATTGCAAATGAAATCGTAATGTTTTTCTTTGTATTCATACCCGCATAAAATGCTGCATCCCTTGAAAAACCAGT
>CAZYNC010000027.1:0-1912 GCA_964648785.1 uncultured Acholeplasmataceae bacterium | reverse complement strand
TCCCATAAAACACCAATATGTAAAGACACATAGGCACCTATCATCATTTGACCTGACGCACCAATGTTAAAAAGTCCAGTTTTAAATGCAAAAGCAACTGCTAAACCAGTTAAAATTATTGGAGCAGCACCATATAGTGTATTACCAATTCCAGTTGAACCTTGATTAAGCCCACCTAAAATGAGTTGAAAAAATGCCGGAATACTTTGAGCTGGATTAAATACTAACATCACTAAAAAACCAATGAGTAATCCAAATCCAATCGCGATAAATGATGGTTTTGCCTGTTCAAATACTTTTTTTAGTTTTAGTTTCATACATGACCTCTTTTAGCACCAGACATGTATAGTCCAAGTTCTTGTTGATTCGTTTTTTTAGGATCAAAACTACCTACTATTTCACCTTCATACATGACTAAAATGCGATCTGAAAGTTTTAAAATCTCATCAAGTTCTAATGAAAACAATAAAACACCTTTTTGTGATTCTCTCGCTTGTAATAGTTGACTGTGAATATATTCTATCGCACCTACATCTAATCCTCTAGTAGGTTGAACCGCGATTAAAACATCATGTTTTTTGCTCATTTCTCGAGCTACGATCGCTTTTTGTTGATTTCCACCGCTCATACTTCTTACAATTGTTGTTGGACCTTGTTCTGAGCGGATATCGAATTGTTCAATCAATTGATTTGCTTGCTTATTAATTTGCGAATTCTTTAAGAATCTATTCCGTTGAAAATCTTTTTTATAATATTCTTGTACGACTAAATTTGATTGTAAATCAAAGTCTAAAACAACACCATATTTTTGTCGGTCTTCAGGTATGTGTGACATTCCCTTTTCGTAACGCATGCGTATGGAGTCATTTGAGATATCTTGACCATTGAGTGTTATTTGCCCTTCTTGAATTGGCATCATACCTGTTAGTGCATATACACATTCAGTTTGACCATTTCCATCTATACCTGCAACACCAACGATTTCTCCTTTAAAAACATCAAATGAGACGTTTTTAATAACTTGTTGCGTCCCTTTTACAACACTTAAATTCTTAATTTCTAAAACTTTTTCTGTAGTTTTAATTTCTTTTTTATTTATTTCAAATGATACATTTCTTCCTACCATAAGATCTGCCATATCTTGAGTAGATACTTTAGATACATCGTGAACTCCGACTTGTTGCCCTCTTCTTAAGATTGTCACACGATCTGCAACTGCTTTGATTTCATTAAGCTTATGTGTAATTAAAATGATAGTTTTACCTTCAGTGATAAAATTTTTCATAATCTTCATCAATTCCTCAATCTCTTGAGGTGTTAAAACCGCAGTAGGTTCATCAAAAATTAAAATATCCGCATCTCGGTATAACATTTTTAAAATTTCTACACGTTGTTGTTGTCCTACAGTAAGATCTTTTATGAGCACATCTAAATTCAAGTTCAAGTGATAATCATTGATGATATTTGTCAGTTTTTCTCTAGCATTATCATAGTTGACGCGATTAAATCTCGTTGTTTCTTCTACACCTAAAATCACATTATCAATAACTGAAAAAGTCTCAATGAGTTTAAAATGTTGATGCACCATCCCAATGTTCAATGCATTTGCATCATTTGGATTATGGATCATCACAGTCGAACCATCAATTTTAATCTCGCCTTCATCAGGTTGATATAAACCAAATAAAATCGACATTAAAGTTGACTTTCCTGCACCATTTTCACCTAAAATTGCGTGAATCTCTTGAGGATAAACTTGTAGTGTAATGTGATCATTTGCCATTAAAGTGCCAAATTTTTTTGTTATGTTCAACATTTCAATTTTAAAAGCTTTTTGATTCATGACATCTCCTTTACTTGAGAAAAAGGGGAAAGATTTTATTCTTTCCCCTTTGCCAAGTTGTTTAACGTA
>CAZYNC010000026.1:4670-8340 GCA_964648785.1 uncultured Acholeplasmataceae bacterium | reverse complement strand
TAGATGCAACATCAAAGCATCTTAAAGAAACATGTATCAAGGAGATCAATGCATGGATCAAATAAAATTACCCATATATTTTATTGGGATGCCACTTTCTGGCAAAACAACAATTGCAAAATTAGTCGCAAAAGAACTCAACATCCCTTGGATTGATTTAGATAGTGAAATAGAAAAAAAAGCACATCTATTTATTGATGATATTTTTAATCAATATGGAGAACCATATTTTAGAAAACTTGAAACTGAAACGCTTCTAAATTTCAAAGAGCATCATGCGATCATTTCATGTGGTGGTGGTATTGTGCTCAATAAATCTCACAAAGACATCATGAACCTTGGTCATGTCATTCACATTATGTCAGACCTAGACATACTTAAAAAAAGACAACAAAGTAGTTATCATAGGCCGATATTATTAAAAAAAACATTGGATCAACTCATGGATGAAAGATTTTTAAAATATCAAGATTTTGCACACATCCACATTCAAAATGATGTATCGATTGAAGAGACTGTACAAACAGTCATCACCTATATAAAGGAGAATTTAACATGAATATTATGGTCTTACATGGTCCTAATCTAAATGTATTAGAAAAAAGAAACCCTACACTTTATGGTGGTTTATCTCAAGAGGATATATTTCAACATTTAGTCAATCAATATCAACATATCGACTTTACATTTTATCAAACAAATCATGAAGGTGAAATGATTGAACTAATTCAACACATCAAAGAAGTCGATGCAATCATCATCAATTTAGGTGCATGGACACATTATGCATATGCGATTAGAGACGCTTTAGAATTAACGAATATTATTGTTGTTGATGTTCATCTTTCAAATCTAAAAACGCGTGAACCTTTTCGACAAATTAATATTCTAGAAGGATTATCAAAAAAGACATTTATGGGAGAAAAACTCTTAAGTTATACAAAAGCGGTTGATTATTGTCAAACACTTTTCGATTAAATTTGTTATAATACTATAGGAATAAACAAAAAGGAGTCAAGCATGATATCAACGAGTGATTTTAAAACAGGACTAACCATCCTTCATGAAAATAATATTTTTCAAATTTTAGAATTTATGCATGTTAAACCAGGAAAAGGTGCTGCCTTTGTACGAACTAAACTTAGAAACTTAAGAACTGGTGCAGTGATTGATCATACGTTTAACGCAGGTGTCAAAGTAGATCGTGCACAAATTGATAAAATACCCATGCAGTATTTATATCAAAATGGTGACGATTATACCTTTATGAATGCTGAAACATACGAGCAAATTGAACTTACTAAAAAACAAATCGAACATGAAATTCAATTTATTTACGAGGGTATGACAGTTGAAATCATGTTTTATGATGGTAAAGAAATGTTAGGTGTCTCATTACCAGATAAAGTGACATTAGAAATTGTAGAAACAATGGATGCTGTCAAAGGTGATACAAAAACCAATGCAATGAAAGATGCAACACTTCAAACTGGACTTGTCATCAAAGTACCAATGTTCATTGCACAAGGTGAACGTGTTGTTGTCTCAACTTATGATGCAAGCTATGTATCGAGAGAAAAATAAGGCTTTAAAGCCTTTTTTTATGGTATAATGAAGCTATGATAGAGAGATTACAAAAAGTTTTAGCAAACCATCAAATTGCATCTAGAAGAAAATGCGAAACCATTATTTTAGAGGGTCGTGTCAAGGTGAATGGACACGTTATCACTGAACTTGGTACAAAAGTGTCTTTATCTGATGATATCGAAGTTGATGGGAAAAAACTTTTCAAACAAGCATATACATATGTCTTAATGAATAAACCTAGAGGGATTATTTCGTCTGTTTCTGATGAAAAAGGACGTAAAACAGTCTTTGATCTATTATTAAAAGAAGATCAAGAATCAAGATTGTATCCAGTAGGACGACTAGATTATGATACAGCAGGTCTTTTATTAATGACCAATGATGGTGCACTCACGCAAAAATTAACGCACCCAAAACATCTAGTTGATAAAGTTTATCGTGTTGTCTGTCAAGGTATTATTTCTAGAGAAGCAGTTAAACAGTTAAGAACTGGTGTTCCAATTGGAGGAAAACACGTCGTAAAAGGTGTTTCGGTTCGAGTTTTAGAAAGACGTATCCAAAGTAAAACATCATACATTGAAATCACATTAATCGATGGTAAATATCATCAAGTGAAAGAAATGTTTGCGAGTGTTGGGTATCCAGTCACCAAACTTACGAGAGTTCGTTATGCGTTTTTAGATTTAGAAGGCGTTCAGCGTGGATTATATCGTTATTTAAAAGTTCATGAAGTCAAAAAATTATTTGGATATCAATACAAGCCTCGCGGATAATCTTGAGTCTAATATGATAAATATGGTATAATAAAAAAGATATTGGAGGAACTATGCAGCCGTTTCATATTGCAATTGATGGCCCTGCGGGTTCAGGTAAGAGTTCAATTAGCAAAGAACTTGCAATCAAACTCAATTGCATTCATATTGACACCGGTGCGATGTATAGAGCAGTTACCGCGATCGCACTAAGAAAAAAGACACCCTTAGAAGATGTGGAAACGTATCAATTTTTAGAATCCTCAGTATTTGAATATCAACATGAATCTATTTATGTTAATGGCGAAAATTTATCAGATGTCATTAGAAATTCAAATATCAATCAACATGTTAGCCTTGTCTCAAGTATAGAATATGTACGACAAAAACTCGTAGAAGTTCAACAAAAGCTTGCTGAAACGTATGACATTGTGATGGACGGAAGAGACATTGGATCGGTGGTGTTACCGAATGCACAAGTCAAAATATTTTTGACTGCTGCAATCGAAGAACGTGCAAAAAGACGCATCCATGAAATGGGACTTGATATACCCTTAAAAACAATGATAGAAGACATCCAAAATAGAGACTATAAAGATTCAACAAGATCTATTTCTCCCCTCACAAAAGCAAGTGATGCGATTGTGATTGATACAACGTATTTAACAAAAGAAGAAGTCATAGAAGTTATTTTGATAGAAATTAATAAAAGGAAACGACAACATGCAAAACATTAATATCCCCCGCGTAGGTCAAATCGTAGAAGGTACCGTCATCAAAGTTGAAGAAAATACCGTATATGTCGATTTGAATGCGATGACTGAAGGAAAAATTCATTTAGATAATTACGCAAAACCTGCCCCTCAATCATTTATAGGGTTAATTTCTGTTGGTGATGTTTTAAAAGCACGCATTCAAAAAATAACAGATGAACCTTCACAAATTTTATTATCAAGATTACCGATTTTAGAAGAAGAAGCTTTTACTAAATTAGAAGAAGCAGTGAAAAATGAAACAGTATTGACTGCAACAGTGAAAAAAGTTGAAGATAAAGGTCTATTAATACAGATTGATATGTTTGAAGCGTTTTTACCTTATAGTCATTTAGATTTTGACTTAGCAAAAAATAAAGCACAATTACGCGGTCAAAAACTCGAAGTCCAACTGATTGAAGCCACTAAACGTGGTCGTTTTCAAAAAATTGTAGCATCAAGAAAACTTATTTTTGAAAAAGCAAGACAAGACGCTTATGAAGCAAGATTAAAAGCACGTGAAGATGAATTGTCCACGATTAAAACGGGTGATATACTAAAAGGTGTTGTCGATAAGAT
>CAZYNC010000026.1:0-4570 GCA_964648785.1 uncultured Acholeplasmataceae bacterium | reverse complement strand
GATCGAGATGTTCGTGGATTACTCCATCAATCTGAATATTCTTGGAATCCGAATGATAATTATGATGCGTATGTTAAAATTGGTGAAACGATACCAGTTGCAATTTTAAGTATTGATGTCAAAAAAGAAAAAATTGCATTGTCAAGACGTGCATTATTAGATAATCCTTGGAAAAACGTGACTGTCAGTAAAGGTGATGTTATTCAAGTTCCGATTACAGGAATTGAACGAAACATGATTCTAGTCAATGTGCAAGGTGCAGACGGTATTATTAAACAAGATGAACTCAGCATTGAACGTGTGTCAAAAATAGATGAATTGTTTTCTGTAGGTGATGTAGTAGAAGCCATCGTATTAGTTGCAGATAAACAAACATGGACGATGGAATTATCCATTAAACGTGTGAAAGAAAAAGAACTAAGAGCTGATTTTGAAAAATTCATGGAACAAGAAAAAGTCGATGATTCAGGTACAAAACTTGGCGAGTTATTTGAAGATAAATTTAAAAAGAAATCATAAATATGGGATTTAAAATTGCCATTGTCGGACGTCCAAACGTCGGCAAATCAAGCTTATTTAATCGACTGATTGGTCAAAGACACGCCATTACGGATGATCAACCAGGTATTACTAGAGATCGTTTGTATGGTCGTGCTGAGTGGTTAAATCAACCATTTGAAGTCATTGATACAGGGGGCATCGACTATGTTGATGCTCCTTTTTTAACTGAAATTAGAGTTCAAGCAGAAATTGCGATGGACGAAGCTGACGTCATTTTATTCGTTGTAGATGGTAGTACAGGTATGCAAGATGCAGATGAAATGGTCGCGAAGATTTTAATGAAACGTCAAAAAGAAGTCATTGTTGTCGTCAATAAAATTGATGACGCATCAAAAATGCCCAACATTTATGAATTTTATGCATTAGGTTTAGGAGATCCAATTGGTATTTCTACCATTCACGGAATTGGAATTGGGGACGTATTAGATAAAGTGATGTCGATGCATGAATTTTCTCATGAAAGATATGATGAACATGCGATTCAGTTTGCCATTGTGGGTCGACCTAATGTTGGAAAATCATCTTTAATGAATGCGATGTTAAATCAAGAAAGAGTCATTGCATCTCCACTAAGTGGTACAACACGAGATGCAATTGATACCACATTTATTCGTCATCAACAAACATACGTTGCAATCGATACTGCTGGTATAAAAAAACGAGGCAAAATTTATGAAAGTTTTGATAAATATGCGCTCATTCGTGCTAGAACTGCTTTAGAACGTGCTGATGTAGCATTACTTGTTATTGATGGACAAGAAGGTGTGATCGAACAAGACTTACATGTTGGTGGGCTAATAGAGGATTATTTTAAAGCTGTTGTCATTGTTATTAATAAGTGGGATTTAATCGAAAAAGATGATAAAACAATGGCAAAAATGGAAAAAGCGATAAAAGAACAATTTCAATTTTTCAGTTATGCACCGATTGTATTTTTATCAGCAAAAGAAAAGACAAGATTAAATCCATTGTTTGATGCAATTAATATTGCGTATGAACACTACGTTAAAGAAATAAAAACATCTGTGTTAAATGAAGTTTTACATGAGGCTACCTTAAAACATCCACCGGCAATTTTCAATCATGGACGTGCTAATTTTACCTATATCACGCAATCAGGAATCAAACCTCCAACATTTCAATTATTTGTGAATCAACCTGATTATGTGCATTTTTCATATGAACGATATTTGCAAAATGCCTTTCGTGAATCTATTGATTTTACAGGAACACCTATAAAATTTGTTCTTAGAAAGAAGGTTTCTGATGACATTTAGTTTTATTGGAGGTGGTGCTTGGGGTGCCACGCTCGCACAAGTCTTATTAGATAATGGTCATGAGGTGATGATTTATGAAATTAATCCATCACATCGTGTGTTATTAGAAAAGCATCAACATCCTTTTTTTAAAGTGACGTTACCTTACGGCATTAAAGTGACCGATCAATTAGAAGAAGCACTCGCTTTTTCTGAATATATTATTCTTGCTGTACCAACAAAGTTTTTTAAAAGTTTGGTTGAAGACTTAAAAAAAGTGATGTTTGCAAACAAAGTTTTTATTAATGTCTCAAAAGGTTTTATCTTACCTGAACTTATGACCATGAGTCAATATATCAATGTTCATTTGCATGATAAAATGAGACATTACTTTACTCTAACAGGTCCTTCCCATGCTGAAGAAGTCATTGAAAGAAATTTAACATCACTTGTTTGTGCTGGGGATGATGTAGAAGATAGACTCATCATTGCAAATGCATTTAATAATCGATATATAAGAGTTTATGTTTCAAATGACATGCTTGGGAGTGAAGTTGCTGGCGCAACAAAAAATGCGATTGCGGTAGCATCTGGCATATTAACTTCTTTAGAGTATGGTGAAAATGCAAGAGCTGCTCTTTTAACAAAGGGTTTACATGAAATGAAATCGATCATTGTTGCTTTTGGTGGCCATGAGGAAACAGCAACTGGACTTACTGGTATTGGAGATTTAATTGTAACGGGATTATCCATGCATTCAAGAAACTTTAAGGCTGGTTTAAAGATAGGCCAAGGCATGGATCGATTATCGATTGAACAACATGAAAAACAAACCATCGAAGGATTTTTAACAATCGAAGCATTATATGCATTTGGACAACAACATCAACTCGATTTACCAATCATAGAAACGTCTTATGAAATTATCTTTAATAAGCGAAAAATCAGTGAAATTATTGAAAAAATACTGAATCATCAAGTTAAATTAGAAAAAAATTGATGAAAAATGCATATTAAGTTGCATTCTTGCCTTAATGGTGCTATAATATAGATAAATTAAAGGGAGGAAATTCTATGAACAAAACAGAACTCATTGCAGTTTTAGCAAACGAAGCTAAAGTAACACAAAAAGTTGCTGAAGAAGTTTTAAAAGCATTAACAAATGCTGTATCTGAAACTTTACAAAAAGGCGAAAAAGTTGTTGTTACAGGTTTTGGTACTTTTGAAGTGAGACATCGTGTTGCACGTCAAGGTAAAAATCCTCGTACAGGTCAACCAATTACTGTACCTGCACAAAATACACCTGCTTTCAGAGCTGGTAAATTATTAAAAGCTGCAGTTAAATAATTGATCAAGTAAAAAACACACAAGAAATTGTGTGTTTTTTTTATCTTTTTTTCATTTTTCATATACAATAGATTTATGCTCGAAGCAATTTTACTCATCAACGATTTAAATACATGTTCACTTGAAACGATTAAATCAAGATATCGTGATATACATGCCCAAGATGCAAGTGGTAAATCACTGCTTTTTTATGCTATACAAACACATAGAGATGATGTTTTAGCTGATTATGTTTCACGTGGAGCAAGATTGTCTCAACGTGATGATCAAGGTGAAACGATATTATTTGAAGCAATTCGTCGTTCACGTTTTGATTTATTGAAACGCTTGATTGCACTTCAAGTTGATGTTAAACAATCAAACGATTTAGGTCAAACCCCTTTACATATCGCTGCAATGAGTGGACACGTTGATATTATTCGTTTATTAATAGAGAATGGTGCACAACATCACACGGATTTACTTGGTAAAAGTCCTATTCATGAAGCTGTTTTAAATGGAAAACTACAGGCTTTGAAGTATTTTATTGAAGAAGATCATCAATCCATTTTTATTCACACACACGACCGATTAAATTTACTTCATTATGCAGTCATGACCTCAAGTGTGGACTTAGTTGAATACCTTATTGAACATGATGTAGACATCAATGGTCTCACAAGAGATTTCGATACGCCTTTACATATGGCAGTACGTCATCAAAATACGGATGCGATTAAACTTTTATTACATCATTTTGCTTTTATGGACATAAGAAATAAATTCAAATTAACCCCTGAAGAAGAAGCATCCGATTTTCAACAACTTCTTGATATTTTTACTGAATTTAAGTACACACCTGAATATGAGCAACATGTTTTAAAATACCGTAAAATCATAAGTGTTTTAAATCGAGATAAAAAAGAGTTTCATAGACTTCATACACTTAAAGATGCCGATCCCTTTGATCGTTATCAAAAAAAAGCACACGATTATATCGCATGCTATCAATTTCAATCATTGTTTAAACTTGAAAGCTCATAACTGGGCTTTTCTTTTTGCCATAATTTGGGAGTTCTATCTTCGTTAAAAATGCCCCAGTGTTTTTCTTGTTCATTTGGATTGTTTGAACCTTTCCAAGGTTCATCATAAGCTTCAAATAGATATGCTAAAATGTCTTCTTGCTTTAAATACTGGTATATTGCATTTAAATAAATGGCTTGGTTTTTTTCATTTGCTTCTTCAAGTATCATTTGATGATTTGCCTGTGTTGCCCATCCAAATTCAGTCATCACGATAGGCTTTTGTGGAAAAGTTTGTTTTGCTTCCTTGATATCGTGTTTTGTTTTTTCAATAGCCTCTAATAAAGGAAGTCCTTGCCATTGTGGATAAGAATGGATACTAATAAAATCAACAGCTTGAGCAAG
>CAZYNC010000025.1:8934-10202 GCA_964648785.1 uncultured Acholeplasmataceae bacterium | reverse complement strand
GTTCAAGATATATTTAGTATCAACAAAGCACATCTTGATCAAATCAAGTGGATTGATGATCAATTTGATGATATTTACCTTAACGATATCGAAACTATTCGTATTCATCCAAACATAAAAGATGTCAAAGTCAGTTATTCTCCATTACATGGAACAGGCTCTACGGTCATTCCCAAACTTTTAAAAAAACATGGCTTTCATGTCTATGAAGAACCGAATGAATCACACCATGATCCATTATTCACACATACAGCATCGACTAATCCAGAACAAAAGAAGGCTTATACAAACGGATTAATATTAGCAAACAATACAAAAAGTGACGTATTATTCATCACAGATCCTGACGCAGATAGACTCGGTGTTGCAGTCTTACATCAAGGGTCATATGAGCTACTAACTGGGAATCAAACTGCAGCCTTAGAACTTTACTATTTATTAGAAGAACGATCAAACAATAAAACCCTTCAAACTCATGGTCAAGTCTACACAACCATCGTGACCTCAGATATGATTAAAAAAATAGCAGAACATTATCAAATCAATGTTGTTGAAACATTAACAGGGTTTAAATTTATTGGAGAACAAGCAGAACTTGCAACTGTTCCTTATATTTTTGGATGTGAAGAATCTTACGGTTCACTCATTACGGATAAAGTAAGAGATAAAGATGCCGTACAAGCTTGCTTATTTTTAACTGAAATGGTAGGATTTTATCAACAACAAAACAAAACGCTTATCGATGTTTTACATACACTTTATCAACAATTTGGTTATTTTATTGAACATACTGATAATGTCTTTTTTGAAGGTATACAAGGAAAAGAAAACATGCGATCAATACTTGATCAATTAAGAAAAAAACCATTTAATCATCCTAGTTTAACGCTCATAGAATCTCGCGATTATCTAATTCAAAAAGGAATTCGAGGAAATCAGACCTTTCATATTGATTTGCCAAAGTCAAACGTATTAGAATATCGATATGAAGAAGGATTTATCATTCTACGTCCAAGTGGTACAGAACCAAAATTAAAAATTTATTATGGTTTTCATCATCAAAGTCAAGCTCAAGCTCAACAACTTATTTCTGAAAGTCAAACGTTTATACAATCCATATTGAAAGGATAACATATGAGCACTCGCATTCAACAACTATTTCATGCGATGGAAAAACAAAGTATTGCTTTTATCTTTAGTGGCGATGTCATTAGAAAAACAGCAGATCAATACTATCCATTTCAAGTTAATAAAAACTTTTTTTATCT
>CAZYNC010000025.1:4116-8834 GCA_964648785.1 uncultured Acholeplasmataceae bacterium | reverse complement strand
GAAAGAATGTGTGCTGAAGAAGTGATGTTTGTCAATCAAATAAAAACGCACTATCCAGAAATTTCTATTCATACACTTTCTCATCAGTTTAAAAAACTTCGTACTTTCAAAGACGAACAAGAAATTGACACGATTAAAAAAGCCATCGATATCACGCATCAAGGATTAAATTCACTTATAGCAACATTAAAAAATGAAAAAAAAGAGCACGCATTGCATGCATCTTTCCTACATAAAATTCATCAACACCAAGCGAAAGAAGCATTTGATACGATTATAGCAAGTGGAAAACATGCAACCATCTTACATTATGTTGATAATAATGACACCATTCCACATGATGGACTTGTGTTGTGTGATCTTGGCGCACAAATCAATCAATATAATGCTGATATTACACGAACATATCCAGCTTCAGGTGTCTTTACCGAACGTCAAAAACAACTTTACCAAATGGTATTAGATGTCAATCAAACCATGATTGAATGGGTAAAACCAGGTCGTTCATTTAAGGATTTTAAAGAAAAAGGTAAACAACTTCTTGCTGAAAAAGCTCTGCAAATAGGACTCATCAATCAACTAGATGACATTTCACAATATTATTATCATGGACTTGGACATCACTTAGGTTTAGATGTTCACGATCCATGTGATTATGATGAATTGATGCAAGAAGGTATGATTTTAACTGTTGAACCAGGTATTTACATAGAAGAGGAAGGCATCGGAATACGGATTGAAGATGATGTTCTTATTACAAAAACAGGTTCCATCAACTTATCAAAAGACATACCAAAATCAATTGAAGCAATAGAAGCTTTATTTAAGTAAAAACAAGAAAACTTTCTACTATGATGATGTAGGAGGTTTTTTTTATGAAATGGATGGTTAGTACAAGTTTAATAATCATGCTTGCATTATGGGTAATGCCAACGACACAAGGAAGTTATCAAAACTATGAAAATATCACGATGATTGATGGAGATTTACTTGCAGATTTTGATGATGAAACTTATCAACAAGCCCTTAAAAAGGTAGAAAAACGTAAGTTTTATGGATGGAGAATTTATTATGCGCATGAACGCATCAAAGTAAGTTATATTAAGGAAACATTATTTTCATATTATAACGATGGAAAAACAGCCATACAATATCAATATCAAGCGACTTATGATCAATCGTCAACGTTTTCTATATCTGCAACAGGATCGATTGACTATTCTAATAAAGATGATGCAAAGTTATTTAAAAATAAACTTGATGCAGCGCTTAGAATTTCTACAGATTATAAACATTCGAGTTCAAAAAAAGAATCTATTCAGTTAAAAATAGACGTTGATCCAGGAACTCAAGTAGACTTATTTATTTATGGAGAAGGGTATATCACAAATGGAACTGCAGCTCGATATGTATTCTTTATAAGAATGAATTGGGGCGGTTTCGAATGGTTTGAAGTATCAACAGAATATCAACGTCTCGAGAAAATAAAAATATGAAAATATTATTATACTTGATGACCATCTGTGTCATATTAGTTACATCGTTGCTAGTAAAATCATATGATGTTGATAACTTTTTGGTGATAAGAAGTATCAATACACACTACGAAACAATCGATGGTGGAACTTGTTCTATTGAATTATATGCAAGTCAAATATCTAATCAATTATTATCAACAGAAATAGATCGTGTTAAGCTATCAAATGATACCTTATCATTTGATGTAGCGGTAGACTCAATGGAACAAACACATCAAGAAACATATCAAAGTCGAACGTATTTTGTTTATAAACTTAGCATTCAACTACCATACTTCTATTCTGATATTTTTATGGATAATGTCCTAATAGAAATTACAACATTAGAATCATTTCATGATATTCAAATAGGCGATTTAAATATTATTGTATTTGATTCCAATCATGCACATGACTGGTCAGCCATTTCTGGTCGAAGACATGAAACCTTGATGACGCTTGAAAGTATCATCATTGAGACGAAAGCATCACTTAATGTGTATTTAAGTCCACATATCACATATGAAGTTCAAAAGCACGAAGACTTCATTGAAATATTGATTCTAAATCATCAAAATATCATATTAAAACCTATTTTATTTATACAATCAGATGAAGGTCTTGAAATGATTATTGGCATTCAATACATTTCTTCAAAGCGTATGTTAGAACAAACTGAAGGTTATCATCATGTCTATGCCCTATATTGAATTAAAAAATATCAAACATTATGATATGACACAATCTCATAGCTTTTATATTGAAAAAGGTGATACGTATCAATTAATAGG
This sequence comes from uncultured Acholeplasmataceae bacterium, assembly GCA_964648785.1. Classification (GTDB taxonomy): domain Bacteria; phylum Bacillota_I; class Bacilli_A; order Acholeplasmatales; family Acholeplasmataceae; genus UBA8290. The sequence goes on along the minus strand of CAZYNC010000025.1, from coordinate 6,526 downwards.
AAAAAATGGTAGTGGTAAAACAACCTTATTAAAAATAATTGCTGGTTTTATAAAACCAAATGAAGGCATTTGTACAAACATTGCTAAACATATTTCAATCATGCCCGACATTCATTATTTACCAGCGAATATGACCGTATATATGTATCTTCATCACTTACATGAACTATTCCATGAAGATGTTGATAAATACTTATTTTATTTATTGGATTTGCCGCTATCAAAAAAAATCATGCACCTTTCATTAGGCCAAAAACAAAAACTCGCGATTCTTCAATCCTTTATGGGCGAACCAGATTTAGTACTACTTGATGAGCCATTAAAAACATTAGATGCACAAACTCGTAAATCTATGGTTCAATATTTTAGAACTTCTCATCTCTCCATCATCTATACATCACACCATCTCACAAAAGATCCTTTCATTAAAACCTATACACTATGATGACATGGTATTTCTCTATGTCAAAAAAGTATATGCTTCGTGTATTTATCATCATTTGGATCATTCTTTTGACTATATTAACTAACAGGCAACCATTTATTTTTATTCATATTTATTTACCGTATTTATATCCAATACTGCTTATGATATTTTTGACATTATATTTACAGCGTCCTTATATTCCTTTTTTATTTGAACTTCAGAAAAAAAACAAAAATGTTTTATTGAAGGAAATGTTCATCCAAGGCTTTCATTTAGTGTTACTTGTATTCATTTTTTGTTGCATACACATGTTTATCATGGTTTTATATGACATCACGTTTAAACTCGATGAAGTCATGATGTTGCATGTATCTTCATTATACTTATATGGTCTTTTCCATCCAATTTTAACACCTGTTTTTTATAAAATCATTGGCTTCATCTTGTTTTTTATCTCACATCATTTTTTGTTAGATATTTCTATGTATGAGCTTTATACATTTTTATTTATACTTCCAATTCATGATCATCAAATTGTTATTGTCATCCTTAGTTTTTTCGTGATTCAAGTCATTCATTATATTTCTTTAGTAAAAAAAGCATTGTGAGTTGACATTCAAGAACCCTTTATGTATAATAAACATGCTGTGGAAAGTAGCGTATGCTCGCCTGATGATTCATTCATAGGCAAAAAGTCACGAAAAAACTAATTTTTCGTTTTCTATGCATACGTTCACACATGTGAACGTTTTTTTATGGAGGTAAGTATATTAAAAATTATTCAAGAGCAAAACCTGTTAAACAAATCGATCCAGTTAACGAATATATAGAGTCAGAACAAGTACTTGTGATTGATGAACAAGGTGAAAAGCTTGGCGTATTAAATACGCAAACTGCCATTGAAATGGCATTCGATAGAGATTTAGATTTAGTGGTTGTATCACCGGGTTCAAAACCACCCGTTGCTAAATTCATGGATTATTCGAAATATCGTTATGAACAACAACGTAAAGCGAAAGAAATGAAGAAGAAAACACAAGCATTTGAACTCAAAGAAATCCGTTTATCACCTACCATTGATAAACATGACTTAGAAACAAAACAATCACATTGTGTAAAATTCTTACAAAAAGGACACAAAGTAAAATTATCAATCCGTTTTTTTGGAAGAATGATTACACATATTGAATTTGGTAAGACAGTCATGAATACATTTTTAGAAATGATACAAGAATTTGGAAGTCCAGAAGGAAAACCTTCAATGGATGGACGTTCACTTGTTGTCATCGTTTCACCAAATAAAACAAAAGGAGAGTAACATGCCAAAACAAAAAACACACAGTGGCTTAAAAAAACGTATTAAAGTTACAGGAACAGGCAAACTTGTTCGTGGACAAGCGTATACAGGACACTTAGCAATGAACAAAACAACCAAACAAAATAGACAATTAAGAGGTGAGGCGCAAGTATCAGATTCTGATAAAAAACGTATTAAAAGTCTCATTTCTAACATGTTATAAGGAGAACAATTATGCCAAGAGTTAAAGGTGGGACGGTTACACGTAAACGTCGTAAAAAAATATTAAAATTAGCAAAAGGTTATGTAGGTTCTCGTTCTTTACTATATCGTACTGCTCATGAACAAGTGATGAAATCACTTGCATATGCTTACAGAGACCGTAAACAACGTAAAAGAGAATTTAGAAAATTATGGATACAACGTATTAATGCAGCAGCTAAACAACTTAACTTCAAATATTCTTTATTGATTCATGGATTAGCACTTGCTAATGTCAAAGTGAATCGTAAAATGCTTGCTGATGTTGCAGTGTCATATCCAGAAGATTTCAAGAAATATGTAGAAATTGCACAAGAAGCGATCAAAGGTAATTTACCAAAACCTGTGAAAGTTAAAGCAGTCAGTGTTCAAGAAGAAAAACAAGCGAAAGCAGAAGTCATTGAAACAGTTGAAAAAGTCGCAGT
>CAZYNC010000025.1:0-4016 GCA_964648785.1 uncultured Acholeplasmataceae bacterium | reverse complement strand
AAAAAACCTGCTGCTAAGAAACCTACAACTAAAAGTGATGTTTAATTGAGAAAAGAATGCATTTGCATTCTTTTTTTTGTATAATAATCATATGAAAATAAGAATTCTTATAAGTAGCGTCATCTTATTCTTGATTCTAATCATTTATCCTAGTTTGTTACTATTACTAGAACCATTTGGTCAAGGTATAAGTACAATAGTATTTCTTTTCATCATGACGATGATTGCTTTTTTTGTATTCAGTGGACTACAAAAACTTATCGTTTATATGATATATATAAGTTTAACTTTATTCTTTTTATTTATTTTTCCTAAAGATTATCAAGTGATTATTGCGTTAACTTCAACTTTTATTATGATTGTTCACCCACTTAATGGATTAGAACAACATATATCAAAAAGAATTAGTGTGCATTTTTCAAATCCAATTCAAATTCATTTTAGTGGCTCCTACTGGCCGTATTTTGAATATCGGAAAGCAATGAAAGACTTTTATCATATGCCTCAATCAAAAAAACTTCATCAAAATAAATGGTATTTGTTGTCTCGCCAATTCACAACACTATTATTACTTTTTATAGGAATATTTATTTTTATTAACGAAACATCTTCAATAATCAATAACTTAGATGATTTTAATCTCAGTCGTTTCATCAGTTTATATGTTGTTTTTTGGTTTATTTTAATGAGTTATTATTCATTTAAAAAAGGTTTTACAACGGTTATTCGTTCACTTATGATTGGTATATTTCCAATGATTATTTATGCAATCATGCTTGTACCTTTTGAGTATTATGTTAAATTGCCATTTCTTGCTATGATAAGTATCGTTTTTATCCTCATTATCATTTTTGAGTATAATCGATATTTTGATCGAGTTACATTTGATGCTTTTGATTATATTGATGCCAATTCAAACCTCCATGTTTATGCGAATTCGCTTTTCGAATCCATTATTTATAATGATACGTATATATTATCGGCACATTATTTGATTAAAATTTCGTTAAAAACTTTTGAACGTCATTTACACAACATTTTAGTTTACTTAAACAAAAAACATATCATCATGACAGCTTATGCATATGGAGAAGAAATGTTACATGTGTACGCAGATTTTCATTATAAAGATCGAAAGAAAGTAGATTTACTTAAAACGTATTTAGAGTCCTTATTTGTTTTAGGCATACCGTATGAAATTGTTGAAGATAAGCACAAAAACATGTACGAAAGACGATTTTATCATCAACCTTCCTACATTTCTGCAAGAGCTAGACACTTAGCACATCAGCTTAAAGATATGTCAAATGAAAATATCATTATTTTAACATTATTGATGTATTTTGATTCAAAAGAGGCGTTAAAAGATATAAACAAGCATTATCAATTTCAATATTTAGAAAATATGTCAAATGAAGATTATCATACAATTAAAATAGATTTACCTGTCATAAATGTTTCCCGTATTATTACTGAAACAGTTGAAAATGCTTTAAGTCTTATGCATGATCAAAACGGACAATTTATTCGAATCATGGTGTCAAAAATTTTATAAATCATGATATAATATAACTAACCTAGAAAGACACGTTAGAACCCAAAAGATATTATTGGGATTGAATACTGTGTAGGTGTGAATGCCAATATTTGGAATCCCAAAGCACAGCAAAGCGTTTCCCACTTGAACATACCATGTTCTATCGCTTTCTAGGGATTTTTTTATATATAGGAGGCTTTTAACAATGTCATTACTAAAAACATTAACTCAAATACCAGGCATTCCAGGACATGAATCTAGAGTAAAATCGTTTATAAAAGAAGAGTTACACAATATCCAAGCTGATATCATTGAAGATAATTTGGGTTCTTTAATAGCGAAAAAAGGCAATCAAGGTCCTAAAATCATGATTGCGGGACACATGGATGAAATAGGACTCATTGTATCATCTATTACCAATGATGGATTTATTAAATTCCAAACTGTAGGTGGATGGTTTTCTCAAGTCATGCTCGCACAACTATGGGATATTCACACAGACAATGGTATTTTAATCGGTGTAACAGGCATTACTCCACCTCATTTAATACCACAAGAACAAAGAAGTAAAGCCATTCCGATCGATGACTTATTTATTGACATAGGTGTCCAATCTAAAGATGAAGCACTAGCTAAAGGAATTCAACTAGGACAAATGATCACACCGCACAACGATTACTATGTACTTGCGAATGAAAAATATCATTTAGCGAAAGCATTTGATAATCGTGTAGGTTCTTACATTGTATTAGAAGCTTTTAAGCGTGCTGAACCTAAGTATGCTCAGTTGTTTGCAACATTTACTGTTCAAGAAGAAGTCGGTCTTAGAGGTGCTAAAACGACAAGTTACATAGTAGAACCTGATCTCGCAATTTCTGTTGATACCGGTGTAGGAAATGATGTTCCAAAAGGTGATAAACATGAACAAACACTAGGTGCAGGACCACAAATTTATTTATTTGATCGTACAACAATTGGGCATCCCAAATTAAGAAAACATTTATTAACTCTGGCAGAAAAACACACAATACCGACTCAACAGCCATACATAAAGCAAGGGGGTACCGATGCAGGGAATATGCATTTAGCGCATCGTGGTGCACCTGCAGTATCTTTAGGTATTCCAACAAGGTATATGCATTCACATTATTCGATGATTCATCTTGATGATGTTGAACATGCAATTCAACTTTTAGTTTCATTTATTAATGAATGTGATCAAAAAACATTAGAAGACATAAAAAAATAGGCGAGAAACAATGCTTATTTTTTTTATACCTCAATGTTATAATGAGTGTAAGGAGTAATTTTAAATGAAAACATCCATCAAAGTATCGAATATCACGTGTGCAAACTGTGCTCAAACCATTACACAATATTTTAAAACAATCGATCACATTCAAGCTGATGTCCATGTAACATCAAAACGTGTTACTTTTACTTATGATGAAACTCTGTATCAAACTGAAGATCTTATCCATCACCTGAGTATTATTGGATATCATGTAGTGATGACTTCAGAAGATGCTAAAAAACAGCGCAAAAAAGATCATATCGATCTTATGTTAGGGACTGTATTAACATTGCCTTTACTATATACGATGGTTCATCATTTAGGCTTGCCTCTTGGTGTTCCAAATTGGCTCATGAATGGCTACATCCAATGGATAATCTCAACACCAATTTTGTTTTTTGTCGGTCGAAGATTCTTTTTCCAAACGTATCACCAAATCAAATCAAAAAACTTAGGTATGGATACTTTAGTTGTAATAGGTACTACAGCTGCATATGTATTAAGTATAGTTGAAACGATAACAAACTCGAATATGATGATGGCAAACTTATATTTCGAAACAACTGCAGTTATCATTTGGATGGTCCTTATCGGGCATACGTTTGAAAATCGCGTTAAAGAAAAAACTTCAGATGAGTTATTCACACTCATGTCACTTGGTGCAAAAGAAGCAAGAGTTAAAACAAAAGATGGATTCAACATGATCCCAATCAATCAAGTTAAATTACACGATATTGTGATAGTGTTAGCAAATGAAAAAATACCAGTAGATGGAAAAATCATACTAGGCCAAACATATGTAGATGAACAAATGTTGACAGGTGAATCTATGCCCGTCGTTAAAACAGTAGGTCAAGATGTTTATGGTGCTACACTTAATATGATGGAAACCATTGAAGTTGAAGTATTAAAAGAAGGACATGAAACCATGTTGCAATCTATTATCAATACTGTCATGGAAACGGCATTGATAAAGCCTAAGATTCAGCGTATTGCAGATCAAATTGCCAAAGTATTTGTTCCAATTGTTGTTCTTATAGCCTTGTTGACGATGATGATTTGGACACTTTTGGATATCAATCAATTTAACAATGGTATTAAAGCCATGATTGCTGTATTAGTCATTAGTTGTCCTTGTGCACTAGGATTAGCAACACCAACTTCGATTTCGGTTGCGAGTGGCAT
>CAZYNC010000024.1:3040-11100 GCA_964648785.1 uncultured Acholeplasmataceae bacterium | reverse complement strand
CCATCAATTAAAACAAGACGATACGAAAGTGTATTTAACATCACCTCAAGGTAAAACATTCACGCAACAAGATGCAAACACAATGTCTTTAGAAAACCACATCATTTTAATTTGTGGTCATTATGAAGGTGTTGATGCCAGAGTAGAAACACTCATTGATGGCGAAATATCTATTGGGGATGTGGTGTTAACCAATGGTGATATTCCAGCAATGATCATCACGGATGCAATCGTGAGATTACTACCAGATGTCATTATGGAAGCTTCTGTAAAAGAAGATAGTTTGTATGACGGATTATTAAAACATCCACAGTACACAAAACCAGAATCCTACCAAGGATTAGATGTACCTAAAGTATTATTATCAGGTCATCATGCCAACATCAAAAAGTGGCGACAAGAACAAAAAGTAGAAGTGACGAAAAAAAAACGTCCTGATTTAATCAAGTAAAATTTACTTGAAACCAAGACATGGATTTGATATAATACCATCGCATGTCTCACATACGTGGTCCGCTGAAACATCAAGAACACGATATTATAAAAGAGAGGTCTATCATGGCAACATTAAAAGGACAAGCGTTATTAAGCGCAATTACAAAAAAATATTTAAAAGAAGTACCAGCATTTGCAGCTGGAGATACTGTGAAAGTCGCGGTATCAATTAAAGAAGGTTCAAGAGAACGTATTCAGATTTTTGAAGGTCTTGTCATTAAAAAACAAGGTGGCGGTGTTTCAGAAACGTTTACAGTAAGAAAAATTTCTTACGGTATTGGTGTTGAACGTACATTTCCAGTTCATGCTCCAACCATTGATCACATTGAAGTGGTAAGACGTGGTAAAGTACGTCGTGCAAACTTAGGATACATTAGAAACCTATCTGCAAAAGCATCTCGTATTAAAGAAAAAGGACAAAGATAAAAGAAACGCAATAGCGTTTCTTTTTTTATGAAAACGAATGAAAATTTTTCATATATTGATTGAAAGCCTTTTCATCCTATGTTATAATGTAGGTTGAAAGAGGTGAACGTATGCCACAAGCAACGATTTATAGTGTTGCCATTGCTGCAGGTGTCTCACTTGCAACCGTGTCAAGAGTATTAAACAATCCAGAAAAAGTAAAAGAAGATACCCGTGAAAGAGTCTTAAAAGTCATTAAAGAACTTGGATATCGTCCTAATGTTATTGCAAGAGGTCTTGCAAGTAGAAAAACAACAACCGTTGGGGTTGTGATTTCTGATATTACACGAGCGTCTGTTTCTGAGATGTTGGGTGGTATTTCTGACATTGCACTGAATTATCAATATTCGATTAAGATTTTTGCGATTCATGAAGATATGGATGTCATTGATTCTGTTCAAAAAATAGTATCTGAACAAGTGGATGGTATTTTATACTTAAATGATGAACTCTCTGATAAACGCGTCTTAGATGTGAAACGCATTTTAGATCAAAATAATATTCCGTATGTGTTTGCAAACGTTGTGACAGAAGATGAAGACACACCAGTTGTTTCTATTGACTATGAAAAAGCTGGCTATGAACTTACAAAAGAACTCATTGCTGATCACAGAAAAAACATTTATTTATTATCGACTGCAAGAAAATATTCTGTGAATGAGAAAAAAGAAGCGGGTTACATCAAAGCAATGGAAGAAGCGAAACTTGAACCTAAAATTTTTAGAACAAGTGGAGATACAACCGTCAACCGTCAACATTTTTCTTCATTTTTTGCCGATAAAAAAGTGGATGCAGCTATTGGAGTAAGAGATTCTATTGCGGTATCATTTATGAATATTGCCGTTCAAAATGGACGAGAAGTACCAAAAGATATTGCCATTGCAGGGTTTCAAAATACCAAATATGCAACTTTATCTAGACCGATGTTGACATCATTAGATATTCCTGTTTACGATATTGGTGCCGTTTCTATGAGATTACTCACTAAACTGATGAATGATCAAGAAGTAGAAAACATTCGTATATCATTACCACACTTCATTGTGAAAAGAGAAAGTACAACATAACATGTCATTATATCAAACACTACAACAACGAGATATGATCAAAGATGTTTCTGATGAGGCACTTGCTAAAAGACTTCTTGATCAAGAAACAACAACATTTTATTGCGGTTTTGATCCAACGGGTCAATCTTTAACTGTCGGGCATCTTGTTCAAATCGTAAGAATGAAATTACTACAACAATACGGTCATCACCCAATTGTATTAATAGGTGGCGCAACGGGCCTTATTGGAGATCCAAAACAAACATCGGAAAGAAAATTACTGACGCTTGAAGAATCATTAGAAAATGCAGCGAAAATAAAAAAACAACTCGCGTATTTTTTAGGTGAAGATGCTACCTATGTCAATAACTATGACTGGATTCAAAAAATTGACATGATTGGATTTTTAAGAGATTACGGTAAGCAGTTTTCGATTAATTACATGCTTGCAAAAGATACGGTTTCTAAACGTTTAGAAACCGGTATATCATATACAGAATTTTCTTATATGCTCATTCAAGCGATTGATTTTTTACATCTTTACGAGCATCATAACTGTAAAATTCAATTTGGTGGGTCAGATCAATGGGGTAATATTACAACAGGGCTTGAACTTATTAGAAAAACACATCAAGACAGTCATGCATTAGGGTTATCATCACCGTTACTCCTTAAAGCAGACGGTACTAAATTTGGAAAATCAGAGTCTGGTACTTTATGGTTAGATGAAACGTTAACATCACCATATGAATTGTATCAATACTTTTTAAATGCAACAGATGAAGATGTTTCTAATTATTTATACATGTTAACCTTACGATCAAATGAGGATATCACCGCATTATTAGAAGAACATCAACAAGCGCCTCATCTAAGAGTCGCTCAAAAGAATCTTGCAAGTGACGTTGTGTTGATGGTGCATGGACAAAAAGGGTTGAATCAAGCACTTAATGTCACGAAGGCACTTTTCGAAGGGTCTTTTGAAGCTTTAGAAAAAGAAGATTTCAATACGCTTTCACAAGTGTTAGCAACCACTCATCACGTGACAATTATGGATGCATTAATATCATTAGAGCTTGCAAGCTCTAAAAGAGAAGCGAAAGAATTCATTCTTAATCAAGCCGTTTCTTTCAATGGACAAAAAATGACAGATGACCAGTATACGTTTACTCAAGCCGATGCGTATTATAATCAATACATCGTCTTAAGAAGAGGAAAGAAAAAATACGGTCTTATTATTTTAACATAAGCGATGACCATCATTTTATATAATCCTAAATCAAGATTAGGAAACAATCAAAGATTATTACATAAAATAGAACACATGGTCCGTAAAGATGGACATGCTGTTGTATTGAAAGATGTACTTACCATTGGGGATCCCAATGGTTTTTTAGAACAATTTAAACACGATGACCGGTTTGTGATTGTCGGTGGAGATGGTACCTTGCATCAACTGATCAATCGTGTTCAAATCCATCAAATCCAACAAGAAGTCATGATGATTCAAGCAGGAACAGGAAATGATTTCTTAAGAAGTTTACATTCTAAAATTAAGTTGGTACCAATCAAGCACGAATTCACACAGTTACCTTATGTCATAGAAGGACATCAACAACAATACTTTATGAATGGTGTTGGGATAGGATTAGATGGCTATGTTGGTCATATTGTTGAACAAAATAGAACGAAAAAAACATCTTTAGGGTTTTTTAAAGCCACGTTAAAAGGACTTAGGACGTTTCAACCGATTCACACAACATTAACACTTGATCAACAAACACCGATTCACATAGAAAAAACATGGTTGATTGCGGTGATGCACGCACCATATTTTGGTGGCGGCATGAAAATTGCCCCAAAAGCGAACCGAAAGCTTCAACGTTTAGAGATTGTGGTTGTAAAAAAGTGTCCTAAGTGGTTACTGTTAATCATTTTTCCAACGATTTATTTAGGATGGCACAGAGTATTTAAATCTTACGTTTCTTTTTATCAAGCATCAGACATTCATATAACATCTAAACAAAAAACGTATGCTCAATATGATGGAGAAGTGACACCACTCATATCAAAACTCCATATTAAAAGATAAAAAAGACATTCACTTAGAATGTCTTTTTTTAATTTATCTAATAAATCCAATTTTTTTATACACTTTTTGAATTTTTTTAGCGGCAATTCGTTTTGCTTTATCTCGACCTTGATCCAGAATGTCATCAAGTTTAGGATCATTGATAAGCTCATGAAACTTTTCTTGAATCGGTTTTAAAGCTTGTATGACGTTTTCAGCAACACTTAATTTAAAATCTTGATAGGACATATCTTGATAAAATTGAACACGTTCTTCAATGGTCGTTGATAATATGGAAGCATCAATGGTTAATAGGTTCGATATACCTGGCTTATGTTCAACATCATAATAAATACGAGCTTCTGAGTCTGTAACCGCAGATTTAATTTTATTTTTAATGTTGGCCAAGTCATCTAACATTAAAATATATGATTTTTGATTGTCTGAAGATTTATCCATTTTTTTAGTAGGATCGGTTAAGGATTTAATTTTAGCACCTGTTTTAGGTTGATATCCTTTCGGAACGACAAAGGTATCCCCATACACCTGATTAAAACGTTGTGCAAGATCTCTTGTTAGTTCTAAGTGTTGTTTTTGATCTTCACCAACCGGCACGATATCGGCATCATAAAGTAAAATATCCGCTGCCATGAGGGCAGGATATGTAAAAAGCGATCCTCTGAGTCCTTCATCTTGTTGTTTCAACCGTTTATCTTTAAACTGCGTCATACGTTCAAGCTCACCCATATACACAGTGGATTCCATAATATAGGCTAGTTGATTATGTTCAGGTAATTCTGATTGAACAAATAAGGTGACGCGTTCAGGATCTAAGCCACACGCGATGTATAAAGCTGCAATCTCTCTAATGTTTTTCTTAAGTTGTTGTTTGTCTATTGGGGTTGTAATGGCGTGTAAATCGGCAATAAAAATAAACATTTCAGCATCTTGAAGTTCACGTTGTAGCTGAACAAATTGTTTGATTGCACCGATGTAATTACCAAGTGTTAACCCACCTGTAGGTTTAATGCCTGAGACTAATCTCATAGTACTCCTCTTACGCTAAAGCAGCTTCTAATTCATCTAATAGTTCGTGTAATCGTGTTACCACTGCTGTAAATGTTTCTTTTTTCGTTAAATCCGCTCCTGCAAGTTTTGCTTGATCAACTGGATAAGCACTGCCACCTGATTTTAACATCTTTTTATAATTCTCCATGGCGTTTGGCACACCATTTTTAACATCACTGTAAATCTTAAAAGAAGCACTATATGATGTTGCATATTGATACACATAGTATGGTGTGTGGAATAAATGTGGAATGTATGCCCACACATAAGGTTTATACACTTCTTTAGTAATATCTAAATCATAATAATGTTGATACAAATCAATCATAATCTTAGATAAAGACTCTGATGTGATTGGTTCACCGTTCATGGCTTTTTCGTTGGCTAAAAATTCATAGGTTGCAAATAATGTTTGACGGTAGAAAGTTGCCATAATACGATCAATGGCAGTTTCTAATAACACAATTTTTTCTTCTTTTGTTTTGGCAATTTTAATTAAGTGATCTTGTAAGATTTGCTCATTAAATGTAGAGGCAATTTCAGCAACAAAAATCGTATAATCTGAAATTGGCATCGGTTGTGCTGCATTAGAAAAAATAGTATGTGCAGAGTGTCCAGCTTCATGCGCAAGCGTCATCACAGAAGATAATGTGTCATCGTGATTGAGTAAAATATAAGGATGAAACCCATATAAACCAGAAGAATACGCACCCGTTCTTTTTCCATCTTTAGGGTAAGCATCGACATAGCCATCTGCTAATGCTTCCATTTGGTTTGCTTTAAATTCTTCATCATAACCTTCTAAAGCATCAAAAAATAATTGTCTAGCTTCTTCATAAGGATATGTATGTGTATCTTTGACTAAATGTAAGAAACGGTCATATGTGTGATACGCTTCAAGATTAAGATGTTTTTTACGAATCGCCATATAACGTTTAATAGGGTCTGTGTTTTCATACGCAACATCTTTTAAGTTGTGAAAGACAGAGGTTGGAATGTTGTTACCATGTAAGGCAGCTTCTAGAGAAGACCCATATTTTCTTGATTGGACATTTGCTTTTAAGTTCATCAACACAAGTTGATAAGTGGCTGCAAACGCCGTTTTATGTTGTTCATAACGTCTAAAAGTCGCTTCAAATACTTTTTTACGATCTTCTGCATCGTCAAGTTCACCTATGAGTGACGTCCAATTTGAAGATCCAACTTTTTTCTTAGATCCATCCTTAAAGGTCACTTCTTCATCTTCACGATCAATAATCGCAAGTGCCTGATGTAAAGAAGAAGGAATACGACGCGTTGGTGAGAAGTTAGCAAGTAAACCTTCTGATGCTTCATCTAACACATGTGCTTGTTGATGAAATAATTTTTCTAATGGGAATCGGTAAGATTCTAAAAATGCATCGCCTTCAATTAAAGACATCACGTGTTCTTGACCTAATTGAATTAATTCAGGACTCACATACGAAGATAATTGATTGACTTTTGAAATGACTGCCATGAGTTCTTGTGTTTTTGCTTGCGTTGCTTGATCTTTTAAATTTAAATCACCTTTAAGATGAATATATCCGTAAAGACGGTAAAATTGAGACGTCATACGTTCTTCAAACGTATAAAAATCTTTTAGACCTTGTGTTGTATTGAGTTTTCCTTTAAAACTTGTAAGTGTCTCTATAGACGCTTTAAAGTCTTGGAAATCATTATCCCATAATTGCTCATTTTCATAAAATGGGGTTAAATTCCATGTTGACATATAAGTGATGTCCTTTCGAATAATTTCTTTCATTATAACAAAAAAACGCCTCATCTATGAAAAAAACAATGAAAAAATATGTAATTTGTTACAAAAATGTCAAAATAAGGTTGCATCAAACTATGTCACGTTATATAATGACTCCGCAGGTAAGTTCAATAACCTATGTAGTGCTATAGGAAAAAACCTATCTCTTAAGGAGGAAGACATGATAACAATATTTACAACGCCTAGTTGTTCATCTTGTCGGAAAGCGAAAAAATGGTTAGATGATCACAAAATTCAATACGATGAAAAAAACTTATTCAGTCAACGTATCACATTAGAAGATATCGATAAAATGTTATCCAACGCTGAAAATGGTTTTGAAGATATCATCTCGACACGTTCTAAAATTTTTAAAGAAGAATCTTTAGATGTTGAAGACATGAAAATGAGTGAATTAAAACAATTCATTATCGATCATCCTTCAGTACTCAAAAGACCCATTATTTTAGATGGAGAAAAAATGCAAGTAGGATATAACGAAGAAGAAATCCGAGTGTTTATTCCAAAACGTTTAAGAGAACTCATCATGGGCATCGATTGTCCTAAAGGTGAAATATGTGACTATCAAACTGCTTTAAAACGCTATTTTGATGAAATGCAAACCAACTAAATTAAACAAAAAAAATGACCTTTTATAAGGTCATTTTTTCTTATCTATAGAACAACTAAATGCGCGATCACTTTTTCTTCTAGTTAGGACTTTTGGAATATCGTGTTGATCTAAAAAAAGTAAAAACTGCTTGTAGCCTTCTTCGTAATCTGTGACTTCATACTCAAGTTCATAATCCACTGTTCCGCAATATTCACAACGATCAACAAACATGACACCTTGTTGATAAGGCATCGATGCTCGGTAGTTATCAATCGATGCGATAAAAGAGACGTTAAGATCGATATCTGGGAAGTACATGTTCGTGTTAAATCCCTCTTGAATCATTTTTTTTGCTTGTTCAGGCGATAGTAATAGATGAGATTCATAAGCATTTCCTTCTTGTTGACTTTTGATCGTTAATTTATAGAATCGATCACCTTTTTGTCGTATTCTTAATACAATTGAATTTGAAGAAAAATAAAGATCAGCAGTATCAAAATAATGATTCGTCTGAAGAAAAAT
>CAZYNC010000024.1:0-2940 GCA_964648785.1 uncultured Acholeplasmataceae bacterium | reverse complement strand
TTGAAGAAAAATAAAGATCAGCAGTATCAAAATAATGATTCGTCTGAAGAAAAATGTTATCAATTAAACGATAGTTACCAAGGAGTTGTTCGTAATATTCTTTTGTGATGATAGTTTTAAACTCTAGTTCATGGTTATGATTCATAACAAACTCCTTTCATATATATTATTATAACAAATAAAGGTTTAGAAATACTACATAATAAAACGTTTACACAATACATTTTTTCTACTGGTTGTAGAAAAAAAGATTGGACTATGATAGAATGAAGTTGGTAAAAATTTCGAGGAGGAAATAAAATATTATGGCTATAAAAGTCGCAATTAATGGTTTTGGCCGTATTGGTCGTCTTGCTTTTCGTTTGTTAGCTCAAGATCCACAATTTGATGTTGTAGGGATCAACGATTTAACAGATGCTGAAACACTTGCATATTTATTAAAATATGACACAGCGCAAGGTAACTTTAAAGTAGATGCAGTGAGTTACGAAGGATCTAACTTAGTTGTAGAAGGTAAATCAATTCCTATTTCTGCAATTAAAGATCCAAAAGAATTACCATGGAAAGAACTCCAAGTGGATGTTGTTTTAGAATGTACAGGATTTTTTACAGATGAAGAAAAAGCTGGATGGCATTTACAAGCTGGTGCTAAAAAAGTTGTTATTAGTGCACCTGCAAAAGGAAATGTCCCTACAGTTGCATTCAACGTCAATGATAACATTTTAACAGGAAACGAAGATATCATTAGTGGTGCTTCTTGTACAACAAACTGTTTAGCACCAATTGCAAAAGCATTAAACGATGCATTTGGCATTGAAAAAGGATTTATGACAACGGTTCACGCATTAACTGCTGACCAAGCAAACGTTGATAGTCCACACAAAGGTGGTATTTATTCAAGACGTGGTCGTGCTTCAGCATTTAACATCGTGCCTTCATCAACAGGTGCTGCAAAAGCAATCGGACTTGTGATTCCAGAATTAAATGGTCGTTTAGATGGTACTGCATTACGTGTGCCTACATTAACTGGATCTATCGTTGATTTAACAGTTGAACTTAAAAAACATGTCACAAAAGAAGAAGTCAACGCAGCAGTTAAAGCTCAAGAAAGCGAAACATTAAAATACTTAACGGATCCAATTGTATCTTCAGACGTCATTGGAACATCATATGGTTCATTATTTGATTCATTAGCGACTCAAATCGTTGAAGCTGATGGCAAACAACTCGTGAAAGTACTAGCTTGGTATGATAACGAAATGAGCTATACGTCACAACTTGTAAGAACCGTTAAAAAATTAGCATCATTCATTAAATAATACAAAAAAGAGACAACACCTTGATTGTCTCTTTTTTTTTATTCATATATAATAAGATTGATGTCAATAAAAACATGGTTTTATGAACAACTACATCAACCTTACATGAAAACACTACTTGAACGCATTGATCAAGATGATAAAGTATATCGAGTATTTCCACCTCAGCATCTACGATATCAGGCTATCGATATCACCCCATTTGATCAATTAAAAGTTGTCATTATAGGTCAAGATCCATATCACCAAGAAGGCCAAGCCAATGGCCTTGCTTTTAGCTGTCTAAAAACACCATTACCACCATCATTAAAAAATATCTTTAAAGCAATCGAATATAATGGATACTCCGTTGATCATGTAAACGGAGATTTATCCAGATACGCAAGACAAGGTGTCTTTCTTTGGAACACGTATTTAAGCGTCATTGAAAGTAAACCTCTTTCGCATCAAGATGAAGCATATATCACGCTCACAAAAAACATCATTCAAAAATTGAGCCAAGACTATCATCACCTTGTTTTTTTATTGTGGGGAAGTTTCGCTCAACAATTTGAGCATGATATACAAGGAGATCACCTTGTGATTAAAACATCACATCCATCCCCACTATCATCTTATCGAGGATTTTTAACATCTGATCAATTCAAACAAGCCAATACCTATTTAGAAAAACACCATCAGACATCCATTGATTGGAGATAACGATTGAATACGATTGCGATATCCGCGTACTTAAACAAACATTTAAATCCACAACATGCCTATAAAACTGTTCACATAGGCGGTTCAAACGGAAAAGGTTCTACTGGTTACTTTTTAGTTCAAATGTTGATGCAACAAGGACTCAAAGTAGGGTGGTATTTTTCACCTTATACCATGGATAGATTTGATAATATTCGTATTCAAGATCACGTCATTGACAATATAGAAGATGAATTTAAACAACGAAAACGAGAGATGGTAGACATGGGGTTAACCCCTTTTGAACAAGACACCGCTCTAGCTTTATGGATGTTTAAACAACATCAAGTTGACATTGCAGTGATCGAAGTTGGATTAGGTGGTACGCATGATGCCACTAACGTTTTACATGCAACACTCGCGATCATCACCTCAACCTCTTTAGAACATGATGACATCATTGGTCCAACAATCGAAGATATTGCCACACATCAAGCAGGTATTATTCAACCTCATATGCAAGTATTATTAGCACCTTCCATTCAAGGTCACATAAAAAAGATCTTTTTAGATCGTATCAATGAAGTAAAAGCGACTTATATTGATGTGACACAAGATCTTGTTTCACATGACTTTCCTTCCTATCAACAAAGTAACCTATCACTTGCATATCACGCATTAAAAACATTGATACAAAAACCTAAAGTCATTGAGTTAAAGTCTTTAAAACTCATGCCGTTTCGATTTCAATATATCCATGAAGCATTGATTTTTGATGGTGCTCACAACCTAGAAGGTATTGTTGCACTCATCGATGCGTTAAAACAACAATCAATGAAGCCAGTTGTGTATATGTCCATTTTAAAAACAAAAAAATATGAATCCATGATTCAACATATGCTTTCTTATGTCACACACGTTTATGTCACGTCATTTGATC
>CAZYNC010000023.1:2307-11633 GCA_964648785.1 uncultured Acholeplasmataceae bacterium | reverse complement strand
ACGTAATAAGCGATTTGTCCAAATTGATTTAACGATTGTCTTGAAATGTCATAACTAATTCTTGTAAATAACCCTGCTGCAGCTGTATATAAAAAGTAATGGTCGTTCATTTGATATGCATCAATTTCGGCAGGTTCACTTGTAGTATACAACTCAAGTGTTTTCATGATGTTTCTTTTAATGCCTAGTATGTGACTAACGTCATTTGCTGAACCATAAGGTAAGACGCCTAAAATAGGTTTTTGATCAAGTTTTAATAAACCATTTACAACAGTTGAAACCGTACCATCTCCACCTGCAACTAATACACAGTCATAGACTTTTTCGGATCTTAATACATAGTTTTTCGCATCATCTTGAGAAATGGTTTCATGGATATCGAGTGTTAGATTTTTCTCTTTGAAAAAAGCTTGAATTTTAGGTAAGTCTTTTTGAATGTTACCTTTACCTGATTTTGGATTGTAAATAAGTAAATATGTCATGTGTTCCCCTGATGTTATTTTAGCATAAAAAAAGTGGTATTTCACCACTTTATTTACTATATATGAATAGGTTTTCCGTCAAAACCATGCGCTGCTTCTAAAATAATTTCTGATAATGTTGGGTGTGCATGAATCGTTTGTGCGATTTCTTCAGCAGTACCTTCAAGTTTCATGGTAACACCAATTTCACCTAAAAGTTCTGATGCGTTGTATGCAAGCATGTGTGCACCTAAAACTTCACCATATTTTTTATCAAAAATAATTTTAATAAAGCCGTTCGGTTCATTTTCTCCTAAAGAACGACCGTTTGCTGCAAGTGGGAATGTTGAGACTTTATAATCTTTCCCTTGCGCTTTTGCTTCTTTTTCGGTTAATCCGATCATGCCAATTTCAGGAGACCCGTAAATGGCACTTGGTATTTGAGTATAATCCATGGTTGTTTTATGACCACAAATGTTTTCAACAGCGACAAGACCTTCCGTGGATGCCACGTGTGCAAGCATGTATTTACCGTTCAAGTCACCAATCGCATAAACCCCTGAAACTGAAGTCTCTAGTTTTTCGTTTGTGACAACAGACGCTCTATCCATCTTAAGATTTAAGACTTCTAATCCTTCTGAATTGGGTTTCATTCCAATCGATAATAAGACAACAGATGCTTTGATGGTCGTTTCTTTTCCATCTTTTGCATACGTCACTGAATCTTTACCAATGGTTTTAACTTCAGCTGAAGTTAATAATTCAATACCATCTTTTTGAAGGATTTGTGCGTATTTATCACGAATGTCATCATCGACTGTTGGTAAAATACCGTCAAGTTTTTCAATAATGGTGACTTTTTTAGACATGCTTGAGAAAATAGTTGCAAATTCTACACCGATGACACCACCACCAATAATGACAAGTTCTTCTGGGATCGCAGTGACATCTAACATTTCTTTTGATGTTTTAACAAATCCTGATTGAAGACCTTCTTTGAGTCCTGGAATTGGAGGTGTTAGTGGAGAAGCACCCGTTGCTAAAATTAAGTTTTTAGTTTCAAGCGTTTCACCATTGACTTCAAGTTTATGTTTAGATAATACTTTTCCGACACCCATATAGACATCGACTTTGTTTTTCTTTAATAAACCAGCAACCCCACCAGTAAGTTGTTTGACGACTTTATTTTTACGATCAAGCATTTTTGACCAATCTACAGAAACTTTACCATCAACAACGACACCATAATCTAGCGCGTGCTGTACATACTTATAAACTTTTGCATTTTTAAGGAGTGTTTTTGTAGGAATACAACCCCAGTTTAAACACACACCACCTAATGATTCTTTTTCAATGATGGCAACTTTTTTTCCTAATTGTGCACCTTTAATAGCAGCTACATAGCCACCTGGTCCACTTCCTAATACAACGATATCATATGACTTCATGATATCACCTTAATCAATGAGTAACAAACTTGGATTTTCAAGTAATTGCTTCACTAAGTTTAAGAAACGTCCAGCATCTGCACCATCAATAATTCTATGGTCAACAGCAAGTGATAATGGCATGACATATCCAGGAACGACTTGATCGCCACGAACAACAGGTTTTCTAGAGATATTACCAACACCTAAAATGGCAACTTCAGGATGGTTAATAATTGGCGTTCCAAATGGTACACCAATAGATCCGAAGTTCGTAATGGAGAATGTTGCATCTTTTAAATCTGCAAGTTGTACTTTACGATCTCTTGTAAGATCTGCAAGTCTTCTTGTTTCTCTAGCAAGACCAACAACAGATAGTTGATCTGCTTCTTTAATGACAGGGACGATTAAACCATCTGGTGTGTCAACAGCCATACCTAAGTTATAAAACTTCTTAAGAACGACTTGATCGTTTTCTTGATCAAAGGAACTATTGAATATTGGGAATGCTTGAAGTGCTTTAACAACTGCTTTCATGATGAATGGCATGTAGGTAATTTTCACATCTGCATATAAGTCTTGATTTTTAAGTGATTGACGTAATTCAACAAGTTGATCCACTTCAAGTTCTTGAATTAAGACTGTGTGTGGAATAATTTGTTTTGAACGTGTCATCGCAGACACAATAGCTTTTCTTAGTTTTGAAATTGGCACAACTTCAACATCACCTTGTTTAGAAATGGTGACTTTAGGTGCAGTAAAGGTTGCTGCTGCTTGAGACGTTGAACCAGATGCTGCCATGATATCTTCTTTCATCACACGACCGTGTGCACCAGTACCAGTGACAGTATTGATATCCACACCTAAATCACGCGCAAGTTTTCTTGCAGCAGGTGTTGCAAGTGCACGTTTTGATGTTTGTGTTTTTGCAGGCGCAGCACTAATACCTTCGTTAGAAGATGCCATCACTGCAGATGAAACTTCGATTTCACCAATGACGCCTTGTTCGTTTTCTTCACCTTCGCCAGCAGCTTCTTTTTTAACTTCTGCTTCTTTTGTAGGTTCACTTGCTTGTGGAACATCTCCACCTGTGCCATCATCGATGACAACTAATGTTTCACCTACGTGAATGAGTTGTCCGACTTGTGCGCCTAATTTTTTAATGACACCTGAAACAGGTGCTGTAAGTTCAGCATTGACTTTATCTGTTTCAATCACAACTAAAAGCTGTCCTTCTTTAACAGTATCGCCTTCTTTAAAATGCCATTCTAAAATGACACCTTCGTGTAAGCCTTCACCGACATCTGAGAATTTAAAATCAAACATGTAAGGCCTCCTTAAAATTTCGCAACTTTTTTAATTTCAGCTGCAATTCTTTCTGGTTGAATGAAATGGAAATGCTCACCACGTGGAAGTGGTACTGTAATATCAAAACCAGTAACACGTGTAGGTTGAGCTTCTAAGTGCAAGAATGCTTTTTCATTGACTAAAGCAATTAACTCTGCACCTGGTCCATATGTTTTAACCGCTTCTTGAACGACAACAAAGCGTCCAGTTTTCTTCACTGAATTAATAATAGTTTCTTCATCAATCGGGTTAATTGTTCTTAAGTCAATAAGTTCAATGTCGATGTTTTCACCTTGAGCTTTGAGTAATTCTGCCGCTTTTTCAACTTCACGAACAAATGGTCCCCATGCAACAACCGTAACATCGCTACCTTCTTTGACGACTTTCGCTTTTCCAAGAGGTATACGATACATTTCTTCTGGTACTTCTTGTTTACCAGAACGATAAATACGTTTAGGTTCCATGAAAATGACTGGATCTGGATCTTCAATTGCAGAGATTAATAGTCCTTTTGCATCATATGGTGTAGATGGCATAACAACTTTTAATCCTGGAATTTGTCCAAGTAATGATTCTAATGATTCACTGTGGTGTTCAAGGGCACGAATACCACCACCTACAGGGAAACGTACAACGATTGGTAATCCGTAACGACCACGTGAACGGTTACGGTATCTTGCCATGTGGGTAATAATTTCAGTAATACCTGGGAAAATAAATCCGTCAAATTGAATTTCAGCAACAGGTACTAACCCATTCACTGCCATACCAATTGCTGAACCAGTAATTGCAGCTTCTGCAATTGGTGTATCAAAGACACGGTCTTCTCCGTATTTCTTTTGAAGTCCAGCAGTAACACGGAAAACCCCACCTTCATACCCTGAATCTTCACCGAAGACAACAACACGGCTATCGTCTTCCATTTTTTGATCGAGTGCTTGATTAATTGCTTGTACTAAGTTTAAAACAGCCATGATTATTTACCCTCGCTTTCTTCAAGGAATTTTTTGTGAGTTTCATATTGTTCTGTTAATTGTGGTGTCATTTCTGCATACGTATACTTAAAGACATCTTCAAGTGTTGCAGCACCATTTGCTTCAACCCATTCAAACGTTTCTTTGACAAAGTTGTTATTTGCTTCATCTAATGCAGCTTCTTCTTCTTCAGACCAGTAACCTTTGTCCATTAAGTATTTCTTGAAACGTGCAATTGGATCTTTTTTCGCCCATTCTTGTTCTTCTTCTTTTGTACGGTAAATAGAAGGGTCATCTGATGTTGTGTGTGGTCCCATACGATATGTGACAGCTTCGACTAAGACAACACCTTTCCCTGAACGCGCATGTTCAGCAGATGCTTGCATTGCAACATACATTGCAAGAACGTCATTACCGTCAACTTGAATGCCTTCTGCACCAAATGCAACTGCTTTTTGAGCAAGTGTTTCAGCTTTAGTCGCTTTACGACGTGGCGTTGAAATCGCATATTGGTTATTTTGAATTAACACAACAAGTGGTGCATCGTAGCTTGCAGCAAAGTTTAAGCCTTCATAGAATTCACCATGTGATGTACCACCGTCACCGATGACGGCAAGTGCAACTTCACCTTTTTTCTGGATCTTAGAAGCATACGCTAAGCCTGCTGCATGCGCAACTTGAGAACCAATGATGATGTTAATTGGTAAAATTCTCATGTCTTCTTCGAAATGGTTACCCCATTCGTTACCGTACCAATATAAATAAATTTGTTTTAATGGTACACCGCGGTATAACATGAGGTTTAAATCACGGAAGCCTGGAGATAACCAGTCTTTTTTGTCAAGTGCAGCCATTGTACCAACTTGAGCAGCTTCTTGGCCCATGTTTGGTGCGTATGTTAACATACGTCCTTGACGTTGATATTGTAAAGCTCTAATGTCAGCGACACGACCTAATGTCATGGTCTTATACATTTTTAAAAGCGTCTCTTTATCAATTTTAGGTTCTAGCTTAGGGTTTGTAATATTTCCTTCAGCATCTAAAATTTCAAGGCGCTTTCCTTTTAGTGGATCAAAATCTTTGAATAGCATATTTGCCTCCTATCGAATTTACATAGTTTATTATAGTGTTTTTAGCCATTTTTATCAACACATTCGGTCAATTTTATCAATTGATAACGTTTTTATGTTGTTTTCTGTTTTAAGATGTTTTTTTGCAAAATTAAAACAAGTTCTCTAATCGTTTTAACTGCAACTGCAGTTGATGCACCTGATGGGTCTAAGTAGGGATTAAATTCAACTAAATCACACCCGACGATATGTCCAAGTTTTTCAAATTGTTCAAATGCCCATAGTAAATCTTTGTATTGCATTCCACCTGGTTCTGGTGTACCAGTTCCTGAAACAACTGAGGGATCTAAGACATCAATGTCTATGGTGATGTAAACTGGAACGTGTTTTAATGTTTCTACCGCTTGATCTAGACCTTCGAAATCAAATTTTCGTTGATGAATATGTTTTTTGGCCCATTCAAATTCGTGTTGATCACCACTTCTTATACCGAATTGATAAATCGTGTGATCACCTAAAAATTTGTGTGCGTGATACATAAATGTCGCGTGTGAAAGTTCTCGACCAAAAAATGATTCTCGTAAATCTGTATGGGCATCTAAATGAATGACGTGAAGATGATCATACTTTTCTTTGGCTGCTTGTAAGACTGGTAGGGTTACTAAATGTTCGCCACCAATCATCACTGGAAATTTATTGTCTTCATAAATCTTTTTTGAGGTATCATATATAACTTTTAAACTGTTTTCAACATCGCCTATTGGTAAATCAAGATCTCCAATATCAGAAGTTTTGAAGTTTTTTAAATTGGCATCACGATACGGTGAATACCATTCGATACCGAAAGAATCTACGCGTACTTGATTTCCAGCAAATCGAGTACCAGGTCTAAAACTTGTTGTCCAGTCCATTGGAACACTGAATATCACGACATCACTTTCGTCATATTCACTTTTACAACTTTGAAAACTTAAATCAACTTTTTTAAAGCTCATCGTCTATCTCCTCCCATTTGGGCCATGTTAATTTATCTACTACTTTAAAATATCCGTGTTCTGCTTCACTTAGAATCGTCGATCCTTGTGAGACGTAAAAAAGAAGTTCCTCAACAAGTGATTGATCAATGATTTCACCTGGTATTAATATTGGGATCCCTGGTGGATAAATCATGACCGATTCAGCAGCAATTTCTCCAACTGCTTCCTCGTATTTGACGTGTCTTGTTGGTGCGTGATACGCACTTCTTGGTCGTACGTAAGCTTCAGGAAAGCTTCCTTTTGGTTTATATGTTTCAACGTTTAAATCTTGATGACCATATTTGTTCGATAAATCAACGCATGCTTCATATAATCTATCAAGGTGGTGTTGTGTTGTGCCAACGGATAACACGCATAAAACGAGTTTTGTTTCAGCGAGTTCTACTTGAATATCATATTGCTCAGATAAAATATGGTACATGTCAAAACCAGTTAAACCTAATCCTGTAACTTTAATAATCAGTTTTGTTTCATCAAAGTGTGTGGCACCTTGTGTTAAAAAGTCTTCTTTTGTGTAAGCTTTTAATCCTTTTAATTGGTTAATTTTAGACGTAAGTATTGATACTTTTGGTAGTAATTGTTCAATTGCGTCTTTGGCATGAAAATACATCGATTTTCTTGCAACGTCTAAACTTGCTAATAGTAATGCTGACGGAGATGTTGATTGTACCATGTGTATGGTGGCAACAAGACGTTGGTAATCAAAACGTGATCCTTGTGCCAATATCGCAGAACTTTGGGTGAGTGAACCACTTGTTTTATGAATCGAGGTTGCAGATAAATCTGCACCTGCTTGCATCGCAGTCATGGGTAATTGATCACTAAATACCATGTGTGATCCGTGTGCTTCATCAGCTAAAACAAGCATGTTATGCTGATGTGCGATGTCTATCATGTCTTTAATATTGCTTGCAACCCCAAAATACGTTGGGTTAATGATTAAGACTGCTTTTGCATCTGGGTGAAGCGCGATTTGTTTTTTTAAGGCTTCAAGTGGCATATGGTTGGCAATTCCTAAATCTTCATCAATGACGGGTTCTACAAAGACTGGCATCGCACCACTCATGATGAGTGCAGAAATGATGGATTTATGAACATTTCGTGGCATAATAATTTTCTCTTTGGCTTTTGCGGTTGACATAATGAGTGCTAAAATACCAAGGGTTGTACCACCTGTTAGAAAAAATGCATGTTCTGCTTGAAATGCGTCTGCAAACAAAGCTTGAGCTTCTTTAATGACGCCTTTAGGGACATTTAAATTATCAAGTCCATCTGGTGCATTGACATCCATTTTGAAAATATCTTTACCTAAAATATCTACCATATCGTTATGAAATGACCCCATTTTATGACCGGGTACGTCAAAAGGGACTCTATCTTTCTTGACATATTCAACTAGTTTTGTAAAATACGGTGTTACATGATGATTCATAAAGCCTCCTTCGTGCATACATATTGTATCATGAAGTCCTACTGAACGCACGATTTATCGATGTAAAATATGGTATAATGATAGGGAGGTATCGAGTTAATGAATTTTATAATGGAATTGTATGAAGATCTAACAAATTATCCAGAATTTAGAAACCTGTTTTTTAGTATTGTCGTTGTGATTGTATCGTTTTTAATACTGTTTTTAGTACAAACAGTCATAAAAAAATATATAAAACACGCCGAATCAAAACAAAAACAATTAACACGTTTCAAGACGTTATCAAGACTACTTTTTAGTGTGTTGAGATATACCATTTTTATCATTGCAGTGTTGGTGATATTATCCATATGGGGTGTTGATGTCATTCCTGCGATTGCCGGATTAGGGATTGTCGGACTCGTTATTGGACTTGGCGCACAACGCATGATCCAAGACATGATTGCAGGCTTTTTTATTGTATTTGAAAATCATTATGATATTGGTGATGTCGTTGAAGTAAAAGGTTTTAGAGGCACTGTGTTAGAGCTTGGACTAAAATCAACAACGCTTCAACACTGGACGGGTCATATTCAAATTTTTTCAAATAGTCATATGAGCCCTGTCATCAATTATTCTCGTTATTATTCTCAAGCAATAGTTGCATTTTCTGTACCTTATGATACTGATATTAAGGCATTATCTTCTCACATCAATGCTTCATTAACAGCCTTTAAATCTAATCAAAAAGATATTCTTTCAGATGCATTCGTCTTAGGTGTGACTCAGTTTTTATCGTCTGGTATTGAACTTACGATAACTTGTCAAACGAAACCCAACATGCAGTTTATGATTGAACGTGAATTAAGACAATTTGTTATTGATGAGTTAAAAGCTTTACAAATAGATATTCCATTCGATCATATTGTTGTTTCTACGAAGGAGAAATTATGACTATATTGATTTTTTTCATTGCATTTATGATCTTTTTTGTGATTGATATCTTGTGGCTAGGTTTGTTTGCAAAAAAGATGTATCAGTCTCAAATAGGTTTTATTTTGGCCAAAAAGCCTAATTGGTATGCAGCCGTCGTGTTTTATGTCTTATATATTGTTTTTCTGTTGATTTTTGCGGTCATGCCTGCTTTAGATAAAGGCTCATTAACAGATGCGATGCTATACGGTGCATTATACGGATTTATTACGTATGCCACGTATGACTTAACAAATTTAGCCACACTTGATAAGTGGCCACTAAAAGTAACCATTATTGATATAATATGGGGGACTTTCCTAGGTTTTTCTGTTTCTACACTTACTTTTCTAATTGGTAGTTTAATATGACTCACTTTATCGTATTAGGTATTGTATTAGCTATTTATTTACACTTATGGTTTTTCATCAGTATCCTTAAGAAAAACTTAGGACTCATTGATATCGCTTGGGGATTAAGTTTTGTTGTGATTAGTTGGACAGTGTTTTTTTATACACAATCCACGTCAATAGCCTCTATATCTTTATTAGTCTTAGTAACTATTTGGGGATTAAGGCTTACCTATTATTTGTTTTTAAGAAATTGGTCTAAACCTGAAGATTATCG
>CAZYNC010000023.1:0-2207 GCA_964648785.1 uncultured Acholeplasmataceae bacterium | reverse complement strand
ATCGGATCACTCATCATGGGTTACTTATTGCGATATGTTTCAGGTGTCCCTTTATTAGAAAAAAGGTATCGAGATCACGAATTATATCAAGCATATGCAAAAAAGACACCAATTTTCTTTCCTAAATTAAAAAAATAAGTCCGCTGGACTTATTTTTTTAAACTTTCTACATATGTTATATATTTCTGCATATCAAATTTTCTTTCTAAACCTTTATCGTTCATATAACGCAGTTTCCCTAAGATTGGTCGTTCTGTCCAAGCACGATCATGTCGACCATAATTCCAAGCAACACTTGTATATGAATTGGGATCTCTTCCATCTAAAAAGTACTTATTATTTAAATATAGTGTTGTTTGATAGGCATCTTGATACGAATTTGACCACTCAATGATTTTTTTGGCCCAGTACATACGCATATAATTATGCATATAACCACTGTATATCATTTCTTCCATTGCTGCATTGAAATATGGGTCATGCGTTTGAGCAGATTCTAATTGTGCTAAGGTATAAAGATATGGTCGATAATCATCTTGGTGTTCTTCCATCGTTTGATATGCCCAAGGTTCTGTCATCGCATCAAATTGATCATAGTTTTTATTGTAGTAGACAAAATTAAAAGCGAGTTCTCTTCTCACAAAGACCTGTTCAAAAATACCGTTAAAAGTATCTTCGTTGATAATGCCTTCATGCTTTGCTTTTTTTATCGCGTGGACGATTTCAAGGGAAGAGATTTGACCGAAATGTAGATAAGGTGAAAGGGTGGATGTCACCTGTTCTCCTGGCGCATTTCTATCGAGATAATCTTTTGCTTTCAACTCAATAAACGTTTGAAGTCTTTGTGTTGCTTCTTTATATCCACCTTTAAAATATGGTGTTTCTTTCACTGTTTGATCAATGGGAAGTGAGGCTATGAAAGTATTTAGATGATCTAACTGAATATCACTTTCATAAATTTGATATGTGCCTTGATAAGACTCTAAATCTTGAAAATCATCATAAGCCTCAAAAAGTTTATGCAGTTTTGGTCGAATCGTATAAGCACCATATTCCATCTTTTGAGAGGCAATTTCAACAGGTACAATGACTTCTGTATCAACTTCAATCATGGTGTTAGAAGTTTTAATTGTATGATATACATCATTTCGCCAAGCTCTTGGATGCTTTAAATATCCTTTATCTAAAATAAGAATATCTTTTAAATCTAAGAATCGTTTTAGGTTTTCATCAGGTGAACCATACGTTATAGCAAATGGAATGTTTCTTTGTTTCAAGTCTTCTTGAATCTCTTTAATACCTTCTAACATGAACATGTAATGTCTTCTATTTGCATCTGGATAAGACGGAACAACATTAAATACCACAACAAGTTGTCTTTGTTCTTTGTTTGCTAATTGAATGGCATAATTGAGGGCATGGTTATATTTAGTACGCTGTGCACTTTGCATCCAGTATACGATTTTATTTGTTGGTTCTGGGGTGATTTGGTTGATGATTTTAACTCTATTGATGTTCATCTAATGATCCCTTTTGAAATATGAATCTTATAAAAAATCTTTTTGTATGTTTTTGATAATCTCTATTTTTTTATTGTCTGATACAAAATGTTTTTTTGTAAAGACATCGTAGTCTGTGATACATTCATCAAGTATCGCTTCATAAAGTTTGGCTGCATAGAGTAATGGCTTGGCAACATCTTTTGAAAATAAGTGTATATGTTGATAAGCATACGTGTAATATTGTCTTGCTTGATTCGCTAAATCATCAAAGAGTTTCTTAAAATTCTCAGATGGACTTGATGAGATCTCTTTTTTAATATCAACATCATATTTTTTTAAGTAAGTTTGTGGAATGTAGACTCTACCTTTTTTAAAGTCTTCACCAACATCACGTAAGAAATTAGTAATTTGCATCGCGTATCCTAATTTAATGGCAAATTCTTTTAATTCTTGGTGATTCAACGGTGCTAAAATCGGTAATAACATCAATCCAACTGAAGATGCTACGTAATAACAATATTCTAAAACATCCTCCATGGTTTCATATGTTTGAATCGTAATGTCCATGCGTTGACCTTGTATCATGTCAAAGTAAGGTTGATAGTCATAAGCATCGCCATAAAAATCATCTTTAATGAGTTTGAGTGCTTGAAATACTTTTAACGAGGTCTTTTGATTGTTTTTAAATGCCTTGAGTTCTAGTTC
>CAZYNC010000022.1:5414-11881 GCA_964648785.1 uncultured Acholeplasmataceae bacterium | reverse complement strand
TAATGGCACGATCTATATTTTTAGTTAATAAGAACGTATTAATAAGTGCGTTCATATTATTTAAATCAACTGTTCTGATTAAGTCAAGCTCCACAAGTACATCATTAAATGATAATCCGAGTTCAGTTGATACAAATGTATTTGCTTCAGGTAGTACTTGTTCAATAGCACTTTCAATTAACTCTAACTGTGTTCCATAAATTCTTGCAACCTCACTATAGTCATATGACTCTAAATTTGTGAGTGCATAATTTAATACGACAGCTTGTTGAATGTATTTTGATTCAAAGTCAGCTCTAAAACCATCAATTAAAGCATTAAGTAAAGTTCTTGCTTCTTCTTCAGTAATGCCTAATTGACCTGCATTGAGCGAATATTTGAATGCGGTTGGAAAATAAGTGAGTTCTTCTCCATTTTCAATCGCTTGTTGAATCGCATTTAAGACATTATTCGGAACGATTGGACGTATTGTAAGTTGTTCTCTCACTTCATTTGACGTTAACTCCACGCCTGCTTCGCTAATTGCATTTAAGTATACAGTTACAGTGAATGCATTTGATGCTTCAAAGCGTGCACCGTTAGGATATTCACCTTCATTAATGCCATCCCATTGGTATTCAACAATCGTTGCAAGTGTTTCATTATTACCATTCATAACAAAGGCAACTGCACCACCTAATACAAGTCCTAAAAAAGACAAAACAATAATTAACAATTTCTTTTTCCAAACAATTAAAAATAAATCGATGAGGCTAATACCTTCATCTTCAACATAGTGTTGTGTTTCAAATTCAGCCATAAAAAATCCCCTCTATTTGTTATTATGATGTTCAACAATTATTATAACACAAAACAAATATTTGTTTATAAAAAAAGGTATGCATTGCATACCTTAAATGAGGTCCATATAGCGTTTGATTTCCCACTCTGTTACAGTCTGTTTGTAGTCATCCCATTCTTTTTGTTTTGCTTCAATGAGTTTAGGGAATAAATCTTCTCCAATCACCGTCTTCATGAATTTTGAAGTTGAAAAGTTTTTGAGCGCTTCTTCAAGAGAACCAGGAAGATACGCTATTTTCATTCTTTTACGTTCTAAATCAGAAACTTTAAATAAGTTTGTTCGAACTGGATTTGGTACCGGTAAATCCGATTTAATTCCGTCAAGTCCTGATGCTAATACTGCTGACATTGCTAAATAAGGGTTTGCGGATGGATCAACAGAACGTACTTCGATACGTGTTGCTTTTCCTTTAGATGCAGGAATACGAATCATAGTCGATCTATTGACATCGCTCCATGACACATATACTGGTGCTTCATAACCAGGAACAAGTCGTTTGTAACTATTGACTGTAGGATTGGTGATAAAGCAAAATTCTTCAGCGTGTTTCATGACACCAGCAATAAATTTGAGTGCTGTTTGAGAAAGCATATTTTCTGTTTTAGGATCATAAAACGCATTTGTATCACCTTTTGCGAGTGACACATTGGTATGCATCCCTGAACCATTGATTCCTGCAACAGGTTTAGGCATAAACGTTGCATGATATCCATGTCTTCTTGCGACATTTTTAACAACTAATTTAAATGTTTGAATGTTGTCACATGCCTCTAAGGCGTTATCATATTCAAAATTGACTTCATGTTGACCAAAAGCAACTTCATGATGTGATACTTCCATATTAAAACCCATTTTAGTCAATTCTAATACGATATCTCTTCTCACATCTTCTGAACTATCGATAGGCGATAAATCAAAATAACCACCCATGTCACTAAATTCACGTGTTGGCTTTCCTTCATCATCTAATTTAAATAAAAAGAATTCAGGTTCTACACCGACATTAAACTTATCGTAACCAAGAGCGTGTGCTTCTTTTAAATTTCTTTTTAAGATATTGCGGGGATCACCTTCAAATGGTTCTCTTTTACTTGTGTAGACATCACAAACAAGTCTAGCAACAGTTCCATACGGACTATCTTCCCACGTCATAATGAGCCAAGTATTTAAATCTGGGTATAAATACATATCGGCTTCATTAATTCTAACAAATCCTAAAATAGAGCTTCCATCAAATAGTACTTCATTTGATAAGGCTTTTTCTAAGTTTCTTACTGGTAATTCAACATTTTTAATTGTACCGAGCATGTCGGTAAACTGTAAACGAACATATTGTACATTATGATCTTTTGCATCTTGTAAAATTTGTTCTCTTGTCCAATTTTTCATGATAATTCCTCCCAATGATTCTATTTTATCGTATTTTTCTTTTAATACAAGAGTTTTAATGTAAATTTTAATTAATTATTTACATTTAATACATATATTTATGGATTTTTATTAAAAAACAAGTGTTTCCACTTGTTTTTTATGTTTTTATTCTTTCGGTTTTATTAAATGGCTATAATAGTCTTCTTTGTGAACTTGTTTATTTCTTGCAATCGCAAGTGCACCTTTTGGAATATCTTTGGTCACGGTTGATCCTGCTGCAATGAATACTTCATCTGAAATTGTAATAGGTGCGATTAGATTCACGTTGCATCCTATGAAAACATCATTGCCAATGGTGGTTTGATGTTTTTTAACACCATCATAATTGACTGTAATAGACCCACATCCAAAATTAACATTTTTACCAACTACACTATCTCCTATGTAGGATAAGTGGGCAGCTTTTGTATCATCACCTGTGATTGTTTTTTTCACTTCTACAAAGTTACCAATGCGATTGTGATTGCCAATTTCAGATCCACCTCTTATGTGTGCAAAAGGTCCTACTGTTGTATGATTACCAACTTTTGAATCATAAATCAATGAGTGATTGACTCTTGAATAATTGCCTACATACGCATCTTCTAGTTCTGTATTAGGACCTATTATTGCGCCTGATTTAACAACGGTATGTCCTGTGATGGTTGTATTTGGATATATGGTCACACCTTCTTCAATGACAACGTTATGACCAATTGTAATTGTATCTGGGTTGACCATATAGACTCCGAGCTCCATCATATTTTTATTAATGAGTGTTCTTAAGTAGCTTTCAGCCAGTGAGACTTGATACAGAGTATTTATTCCCATGAGTTCTTCTGGGTTTCTTGCGATAAATGCGCGTACACGATAATCTTGATGCATAAGTTTAATGATATCTGTTAAATAGTATTCTCCTGATCGCGCATTCTTTTTAATCAATGGTAAGATTTTAAATAAAAGTTTTGTGTTAATGATATATGTACCACTATTCACTTCTTTAATTTGTTTTTGAAGGTCGTTACAATCTCTTTCTTCAATGATGCCAACAACTTGATTATACTCATTGCGTTCAATACGACCATATCCTTTAGGATCTTTTATGTTCATGGAAACAACTGTTAAATCATTCCCCATCTCGATGTGACTTCTAAAGAGCTTGTCGATAAGAGGTGCTGGTATTAATGGCATATCACCAGGCATGATGAGTGTCATCGAATCATCATCGTGTTGAAGTGAAGATGCTTGTAAAACGGCATGTCCGGTACCAAGCATTTCTTCTTGATATGCGTATTCTACTCGGTTTCCAAGTAATGTTGTAAATACTTCTTTTTTATATCCCACAACCGTAATAATACGTTCTACTTGAGCACGTTCTAAAGCTTCAATTGAATATTCAATCATTGGTTTTTTTAAAATTGGAAATGCACATTTTGGCGTTTCTGTTTTCATGCGGGTACCTTTTCCCGCTGCAAGTATGATCGCTTGACGTTTCATACGTTACCCCCTAATAGTAATGTTTCAATGGTTTGGATGGTGGATTTAACTGCTGATTGACTTGATAAACTCACCGTTATTCTTATGAGATCTTCAGTACCACTTGCTCTGACGATCACTTTTCCTGGTTTAGGAATGTTTTCGATGATCTTATTGAGTTCTTTTTTTATACGTTCATCTTTTAAAATGGTTTTATCTAGGTGGATATTTTTCGTTTCCATTGGAAATAGGGTGAGTTCATTTAACCATGAAGTGATGGTATCAAGTCCTTGTCTTGAAATAAGATCAAAGAGTTTATAAGAAGCAAGGATACCATCTCCAATGGTGATGTGTTCTGTTAAAATATGCCCACTGGCTTCAGCACCTCTAGTTACAAAGCCTTGCTCAATAGCATCAATGATATAAGAATCTCCAACTGGTGTTTCTACCACATCAATAGTTAATTCTTGAAAAGCTTTAATGATGCCAGGATTTGTCATGACTGATAATGCGACTTTGTGATTGAGACCTTTTGTTTGATCATCTTTAGCAAATAAATATAATAACATGTCTCCATAGATCACTTTTGAATCTATAACAGCAAGCATTCTATCACCATCGCCATCATAGGTGACGATGATAGAGTGTCCATGTTTTTTATCAATATAATTTTCGATATAAGTTGAGCCACAATTTAAGTTGATATTCATTCCATCAGGCTGATGATGGATGACGCTCCCTTGAAAAATCTCCGGGACTAAAAAAGATGTAGCACCATTCGCACAATCAAATAAAGCATCTTTAGAAACACTATCTACAAACTTTAAATCGTTTAAAAAATCACGATACGCTCTAATATCCTTTGTTTCTTTAAATGCTATTGAAGCAGAAACATACTGAGGCGCTTGATCCATCAACATTTCTAATTGCTGAAGTATGTCTTTTGATAGTTTAAGACCATCTTTAAATAGCTTAAGACCATTATCCGTGTAAGGATTGTGGCTGGCAGTGATCATAATGCCGATCGCATCTTTTTGTTTGGATTCAAACGCAAGGACAGGCGTCGGAAACATACCAAGCACTTCTACATCATGAGATTCAAGTCCTTGTATAAGTGCTTGCGTCAATGATTGAAAGGATGCTCTCGTGTCATAGGCGATCATTACTTTTTTATCATGAAAAAAATGTTTGACTGCATATCCTAATTGAAAGGCACGTTCAAAAGGTAAACTTTTTCCTACTTCACCTCGAATGCCATCGGTTCCAAAATATTTCATATCGATATTTCCACTTTATTCTACGGTGACAGATTTCGCAAGATTTCTTGGTTTGTCAATATCAAATCCACGTTGTAGTGCAGCGTAATAACTTAATAGTTGTGTTGGTAATACAAGTAATAAAGGCGCAACAAGTGAATCCACGTCTTCTAAAATGACATCATCTGTATCTTTTGATAGAGAACGCATGGTAATGACACATGTTTTCGCACCTCTTGCGTCAACCTCTTTTAAATTTGATCTTGTTTGATGATTCATATGGGCATCACTAATGAGTGCAAATACAGGGGTTCCTTCTTCGATGAGCGCGATCGTCCCATGTTTAAGTTCACCTGCTGCAAATCCTTCGGTTTGAATATATGAGATTTCTTTTAATTTCAAAGCAGCTTCTAAGGCAAGATCATAATTGATGCCTCGACCAATAAAAAAGGCATGTCGTTTATCGAGAAAATCTTTTGCAATGATATCCATTTTTTGATGTGCTAAAAAAACTTCCATGTTATTCGCAAGTTTTGATAATACTTCTTTAACTGGGTACTGTCTATTGGAAAGTGCATATGCAAGAATGAGTAAAACAGAAGCTTGTGCAACGTATGCTTTTGTCGAAGCAACGGCAATTTCAGGACCTGCTTTTACGTCAAGATAATATGTTGCTTCTCTTGCTAATGTCGATGTTTTGACGTTGGTAATTGTAAGCACTGGTCTTTTTAAATGTTCTATCGCTTTTAATGAAGCACGCAAATCTGCTGTTTCACCTGATTGTGTGATTAAAATAAAATAAGGTTTTGATGATAATAACGGAAGATGGTAGGCAAATTCTGAGGCGATATGCACCTCTGCTGGAATACCCGCTAATGTTTCAATGTATCGTTTTCCTAACATACCTGCATGCATGGATGTTCCCGCAGCAATAATATAAACACGATCACTTGATTTTAAATCTGACACAATCACTTCATCGATTGAAATGTGTCCGTCTTTTTCATATGTTTGAATGATTTGTCTTATGACAGCAGGTTGTTCTTCGATTTCTTTTAACATATAGTGATCAAATAAACCTTTATCACTGTTTAATATGTCAGAAGAAACTTCATAAACATCAGGTTGAATGAGTTCTAATTCAAAATTAAAAAACCGAGCACGATCTTTTTCACATACAACAAACGAATGATCCGTTAGTGGTACATAATGATCACTATAACCAGCAAGTGCTAATACATCACTTGCAATGGTTGTACCACCTTGTTCTGATAGTCCAATGAGTAGTGGCGACTTATGCTTCGCTGCGTAGATGATATCTGGTGTTTCTTTATCGATAATGAGTAAAGCATAAGAACCCTCAAGTAATTTAAGGGTTGTCACAATAGCATTATCCACCGTGAATTGTTTAGAAAATGTTTCAATTAAGTGCGCAATAATTTCTGTGTCAGTTTCACTCTTAAGTTCATAATCAGGAATATATT
>CAZYNC010000022.1:0-5314 GCA_964648785.1 uncultured Acholeplasmataceae bacterium | reverse complement strand
TGCGCAATAATTTCTGTGTCAGTTTCACTCTTAAGTTCATAATCAGGAATATATTGTTGATACAATTGATCACTGTTTTCGATGACACCATTGTGAACTAAAATAAATCGCCCTGATTTAGAGACGTGAGGGTGTGCATTATCTCTCGTAACTTTACCGTGTGTAGCCCATCTAGTATGGCCAATGGCGATGCTAGATTCAAGTGTGTCTTCTAATGCTTTTTTAAGTTCAGTGACGCGTCCTGTTTCTTTAAATACTTCAAAACGATTGACCTTTTGATCAAATAACGATAACCCAGCAGAATCATATCCGCGATATTCTAATTTTGTAAGTCCATTTAAAACAATTTCTTTAGCTTGTTTTTTACCGACGTAGCCAACAATTCCGCACATTGGTTAACCCCCGTGTTTTTTTGAAAATAGTCGTTTTGTTATATAAAATATGATCAATGATAAGCTTACTCCAAGACTGTCTAGTACGATATCTATAAATTCTGCAGCACGTCCTGGCGTTATGTATTGAATGCCTTCATCGATGATCATGACATACAGTGTTCTAAACATATTATACCACTTTAAATCAAAGATAGATATCATCCAACAAGTAAGATATCCGAATATGGAGTACTGAAAAAGATGTCCACCCATTCTTATGAAGGCATGGAGCATCTCTACTTCTGTGTAGATGCCAATAAAGCTTAAAGTATTTGATATAAAGCTTGCGATTTCTAAAGAGAAACCAGAAGACTGACTTCCGGTTTGCATGGCGTTATATAATATGAATGCAATAGATGCTATCCATAAGATCGTTGTAACAATTTTAATTTTCACTTGGCTGATAACTCGTCACTTTTGATTGTAGGTAGGATTTAATGTCATCTTTTGTTGCGGTATCTAAATTTGGAATATCTTCTATAGTAAATGGAATTTCACTAAATGGTTTTTCCTCTTTAAAGATTTTTGAATTTTCAGTTTTCGCATTAAATTCACCGTCAATTAATAACTCTTCATAAAGCTTTTCACCAGGACGAAGTCCAACAATCTTGATTTCGATATCTTCATGTGGCGTTAATCCTGATAATCGAATCATATTTTCTGCTAGATCATATATTTTTACGGGTTCTCCCATATCTAACACGAAAATATCTGATCCTTTCATATAGGTCATCGATTGTAAAATGAGTGATACAGCTTCAGGAATTGTCATAAAATAGCGTGTAATGTCTTTATGTGTGACATTAATAGGACCACCATCCGCAATTTGCTTCATAAAAAGTGGAATCACTGATCCGTTAGAATTTAATACGTTTCCAAATCTAACCGCACTAAAAAGTGTTTTTGACTCTTTCGCGAGTGCTTGCATCAGTTTTTCTGATAAACGTTTTGTTGCACCCATGATATTTGTTGAACGTACTGCTTTATCTGTAGACACAATAGTCATCCGTTTGACTTTATGAAGATGCGCTTCTAACATGACATGATAGCTTCCCATCACATTTGTGCGTATTGCTTCTTGATAATTTTCTTCCATTAATGGGACGTGTTTATACGCAGCTGCATGAAAAACAATCGTTGGAAGATACTTATCAAATACTTCTTTTACACGTACATGATTATAGACGGATCCTATGACAACATGTAAGTCAAATGACATTGGAATACCATCTTTTTGAAATTGTCGTTTTAAACTCATTTCAATGTCATAAGCGTTATTTTCATATATATCAAAAATGATGAGCGTTTTAGGATGATAGCTTGCGACTTGTCTAACAAGTTCTGAACCTATTGAGCCACCACCACCTGTTATTAATACTTTTTGATTTCTAATGATGTCTTCGATACCATCATTATTCAGGACAATAGGATCACGATTTAGTAAATCTTCAATGTTAAGTTGAGATAACTGAGGTGTATTTTTTGTTTCTGAAACTGAAGATAGTTTTTGAATTCTAACAGGATGATCTTTAGACGCTTCATAAAGTGCTTTAATCTTATGAAATGGATAATTATTAATTGCAATAACAACTTCTTGTATGTTGTATTCTGTAATAATTTCTTTGAATTTTGATATAGGACCTATAATTTTTGTCCCTAATAAACGTGAATGTGCTTTTTTAGGATCATCATCTAAAATACCAACTGGTAAATAGTTGAGTTCTTTATTTTTGAAAATTTCTTTCATCACGAGTTCTGCAGCTTGTCCTGCTCCAATGATTAACGTACGTTTTCCGATTGCTTTATACCATTTATTTGTTGTTTGATAAAAATTAACAACGCGATAAAGTAATCTTGGAAGCAAAATTAAAATAAGTTCAACTGGTGCTATAAAGAAATATGATGATCTAAAAATGAAGGTTTGTGGTGCGAATGTTAAAAAGATGACAATCACAATATTGCTACCAAATGAAACTACAGATATGATCAAAGCATCTTCAAAACCAAAATGTTTTGGTAACATTTGATACACTTTAAACAATAAAAAAACCACTATTTTAAATAAAATAATAAATGGAACGGTCGTTGCGATCGCTCTCGCATCAACGACAACACCAATATTACTAAAGAAAAACATGGAAAAAGTATACGCTAAAGCAATCATGATTGCATCTATAAAAATGTAACTGTAAGATTCAAATAAACGTTTTAACATCATAAAATCCTTTTAATAAAGTTTTTATGGGGGCAACTTCTATTATACACATATTTGTAAAAAATGCACATATCAGTGTGATTAATTTTTCCTTAAAAGAAGATATTCTATTTGATTTTTAATGACTTTATCGATAAGATGAAAACAGGTGATCCCATGACATATGAACTTTTTTCAAGACGTATTGAACTTCATTTTGAACATGAAGCTTTGAATCATTTACTAAAACCTTTTGTTACTAAGAAAAAAGCAGACATCCACGTCTATTTAAACTGGATGCCTTTTGATGCATTTATTTTAGCGATGATCGATACCAAGCAAGGTATACAATATGCAATTAATTATGAAACTTATGATGTGTATTTAAGAACAACATCAAATGATGTCACAGAACAGCTACTACTACTTGGACTTTCACAAGTTATTAGGGCTTTATCCTATCCTTTATATTTAATTCCTATAAAAAAAGAAGTCTTCATCAAAGATAACATTCTTTATATAGGTTACACGCACTTACTAAAAAATATAGACACCTACTTGCGTCTAGAAAATCCTATGATTGGTATCCATAAAAAAGGTGTTAGTCTATATCCTAATGTTTTGTTTGAACAACATAAGGTGTCATCTTATATTATTAATGCGATTCATATACTCGATGATATGCCATTTCCAATTGACCCTTTAGAAGCTATGCGTTATGTGATGCCTTATTTAGAAGTTCCTAGAAAAGCTCATGATCTTAAAGCGTTTCAGGAGACACTAAAAGTCATCAAAAAGTTACCTAAAAAAATGATATAACATAAAAAAAGCCATTTGGCTTATTTTATGTTAAATACTGATAAAGTGCATATGGAGAATCTACCATATCTTTTTTAAAGTGTTTTTCTAAAAGACTTTTTTTGTCATAACCATATGTAACCGGTAATATGTCCATATGAATTTTATTGCATGCTTCTATATCTCTTAACTCATCGCCTATATACAACACTTCTTCAATGTTTAGAGATTCTTTTTTTAAAACCGATAATAATAGTTTATCTTTTGAAAAAAGTGTTTGTTTTGCATATACTTTTTTAAATACATCGATGTGGTGTGTGTCTAGAAATGCTTCAATTAAATCTTTTTTATTAGAAGAGACTATTAATAATGTGTATCGTGTTGATAATTGATTTAAAATCTCTTTCATGCCAATAAAAGGTTCTGCTTGTCTTAAAAAGGGTTCATGTAAAGCGAGTGCATCTTTTAGTAAAAAAGGAATTTGTCTGTACTTTACACCGTGCGCTTTGATTCTTTTTCTGAGTGGCAAGTCAAGATATTGATCAAGTAATTCTTTTGTGATAGGTTTGATGTCATACTTTGAAACGATCGTGTTAAACAAGTCAATCATGACGTCAAATGTATCTGCAATCGTACCATCAAAGTCAAAAATTAAGGTTGTTTTGTGTTTCATAACATCTCCTTAAGCTTATCAATCAGTAAATGGTATTGTGACGTCATTGGTTCTAAATAGCTTAGAATTGTCTTTACGGCCTCTTTATTGTGAGTAATACCTGGATATAATTCACTATAATTGAGCGCTAATCTTTTTTCTATGCGTCTTTCAACCACAAATGGATCATCTACATCAGTATCGAGTAGTTTAAGTAAATGGGATGTAGCATAAACCTGAATCATTAAAAAAGCTGCAACATGTTCGCCTCGATTTTCTCTTAGTAACCCTACATAGAGATTTGATAAACAATTCGATAATAATTTGTTGACGTTTTTTTCATGGTGAAGCTCTAATTTAGGTTTTAAATCATCTTCTTTTATATGAGCTTTTTTATAGTAGATGGTGCCTTCTTGAAAAGGAATTTTTTTTAATTCTTGCAACGTAAAAACAGCAAATTCAAGAAGAATGCCATCCTCATAAATAACTTTAAGACCATCTCTAGTTTCGATATAGGAAAAAATAATGGGATGGACTTCTAGCCATGATATATGATTCATGTAATGTTGTTTGATCTTTTCATCTTGAACAATAATGAAAAAATCGATGTCTGAAAACTCATCTAATCTAGATGTATCGTGCATGGAACCTAGTCCAATCAATGCTAAAACTTCTTCTTTATGCTTATTTAAAGCAATAATATCATGAAATCGATTCAGTAGTATGTTCATGGTGATCTTTAAACATGAGTTCTGCTTGCATATATCTAACCCATATTTTCTTCTTTCTGTAAAGTTGAAAATTATCTAGTATTGCAATACCAAAGACATTCCACATTAAAAACCAACCTCCAACGAGTAATCCTTCTAAAAAGATATTCATAAATTGCGATAACTCTTGTCCTCGTAAAAAGTAATTGATGGTTAAAAAGATTAATGAGAATATCGCAAAAGTTGCCATACGACGATAATTTAACATGAGTTCTTTATTGACAACAGATAATAAAAAGCGAAATTGAAGTTTGACTGCTTGTGTAACTGTTTTTTCTCTTTTTAAATCTCTTACTTCTTTAGGAAGCATAAATACTAATGCAATCTTTTCATGAATAGGGATATCATCGCCAGCTTGTTCTAAATAATCGATTAAGTCTGGTTCGATATCTTTTCTTTTAAGTGGTGCTGCATCCCAAGAATTAAACATATCTTGATAATGATCAATCGCAATATCAAGTTCATA
>CAZYNC010000021.1:0-12193 GCA_964648785.1 uncultured Acholeplasmataceae bacterium | reverse complement strand
GTGACAATCCCTGCTACAATTAAAATCGATGTTCCATTTCCAATACCCTTTTTGGTAATAAGATCTGCAAAGAATATAGAAATCGCGGTTCCACCTGCAATGACAAGCGCCATATAAATGTAGAACACGTATCTAAAATCACTAATCACAGATGCTTCGATGCTTGGAATGAACACACTACCGTTAACTGAAATCCCTAAAATTAAGGCAAAACCTTGAATAAAGGCAAGTCCAATCGCGATGTAACGTGTCACTTGATTTAAACGACGTTTTCCGGTTTCACCTTGTTCACTCCACTCTTTAAATGATGGAATGACCATTTGTAATAATTGGATCGCAATCGATGCCGTAATATAAGGAGATATCCCTAAGGCAAGGATTGAAAAACGTTCTAAAGCTTGACCAGAAAAGTTGTTAAGGATGGCAATAAAACTACCACTTGAGTTGATAAAACGTGTAATTTGATCCGTATCAAATAATGGGATCGTAATGTAACTGAGTACTCTTACCGCAAGTAAAATACCTAAGGTAAAGAGTAACCGTAACATCACTTTCTTATTACTTAAAATACTTAGAATTCTTGTCCACACCTTACATCACCTCGACGGTTCCACCAGCTTTTTTAATCGCTTCTTCAGCTGATTTTGAAAATTTGTGTGCTTTGACCGTGAGTGCTTTTTCAAGTTGTCCATTACCTAAAATTTTAACACCTGATAACACTTTTTTAATGACATTACGTCCTAAAAGTGTTTCTGGAGATACAACGTCTCCCGCTGAAAATGCATTTAAATCATCTAAATTAATGATGGCATATTCTTTACGATTGACGTTTTTGAATCCACGTTTCGGTAAACGTTGGAATAGTGGTAATTGTCCACCTTCAAAGCCTGGGCGTACGCCTCCACCTGAACGTGCATTTTGACCTTTACTACCTTTACCCGCTGTTTTTCCTGTACCACTACCTGGTCCACGTCCTAAACGTTTTCTAGGTTGACGTGCGCCTTTGGTTGGTTGAAGTGCATTTAACATGGTATCCTCCTTATACTTCTTCCACACGTACTAAGTGTGAAATGGTATCAATCATCCCTTGAATTTGAGGGCTGACTTCTTTTGTTACTGCTGAATGGAGTTTTTTTAAACCAAGTGCATGTGCCGTTTTGACTTGATTTGGTTTTCTTCCAATTAAACTTCTTGTTAATGTAATGGTAACTTTTTTCATGATACCCTCGAAATGTCAACACCACGAAGTTTCGCAACTTGTTCTGGTGTTCTTAATTCTTTAAGACCAGCAAAGGTTGCACGCAACATGTTGATTGGTGTTGATGTTCCAATTGATTTAGATAAAATGTCATGAACGCCAGCGAGTTCAAATACGGCACGAACAGCACCACCGGCGATAATTCCTGTACCTTCAGAAGCAGGTTTTAAGAATACACGACCTGCACCAAAATGTCCTGTGATTTCATGTGGAATCGTTGAGTGGACGGTTGGGACAAAAATCATGTTATTTTTAGCAGATTCGATCGCTTTTTTAATTGCATCAGGAACTTCTTGGGCTTTTCCAGTTCCAAATCCAACACGACCTTTTTTATCTCCGATCACAACAATCGCTGCAAAGCGGAAACGACGTCCACCTTTCACAACTTTTGTGACACGGTTAATCGCGACAACGCGTTCTTCAAATTGTTTTTCTTGAGTTTCTCTTCTATCTCTAGCCATATCGATTCTCCTTAAAATACCAGTCCGGCTTCACGTGCAGCATCTGCTAACACTTGAATACGTCCATGATATAAATATCCACTACGGTCAAAAACAACTGAAGTAATCCCTTTTGCTTTTGCTTTTTCAGCAATGGTTTGCCCAACTTTTTTTGCAGCTTCTTTACTGTTTGACGTAAGTCCTAAATCTTGACTACGTACCGCAACGAGCGTTGATTGATTTAAATCATCGACGAGTTGTACATAGTATCCTTTATTAGAACGATACACACTTAAACGAGGACGTGATGCTGTACCAGTAATGGTTTGACGCATACGAATATGACGATTTTGTCTCATGACGTTTCTTGATAATTTCTTGATCATCTTCTATATCCTCCTTAAGCCGCTGTCTTACCGGCTTTACGTGGCACGTATTCATCCACGTAACGAATCCCTTTACCAAGATATGGTTCAGGTTTACGTACAGCACGAATTTGCGCAGCGAATTGACCAACAGCTTGTTTGTCAATGCCTAAGACGGTAATTTCAGTATTTTTAGGAATATCAACTGATAATCCTTTTGGAATTTCAAGTTCAACATTGTGGGAATATCCCATTTGAAGAACGACTGTATTTCCTGATAATGAGGCACGGTAACCGACCCCTTTAATTTCTAATGCTTTTTTAAATCCTTCACTGACACCTGTCACCATATTTTGTAATAAGGCACGTGATGTTCCATGAATTTTTCTTGAAAAGATTTCGTTGTTTGGACGTTTAACAGTGAGTAAATTACCATCTAATGCAAACGTTAACGTTTCATTAAATTGAAATGATAATTCTCCTTTTTGACCTTTGACAACAATAAAGTTGTTTGGTTGAATGGTCACTGTGACATCAGCTGGAACAACGATGTGTTTATTTCCTACTCTTGACATAGTATCCTCCTACCAAACATAGGCGATTAACTCGCCACCGACATTAGCTTCTCTTGCATCACGATCTGTGAGTACACCTTTAGATGTAGACACGATTGCAATACCTAGTCCGTTTAACACACGTGGTAAATTATTGTGTTGAACATAGACGCGAAGGCCGGGTTTCGATATCCTTTTAAGTCCTTTGATAACGCGTTCTTTACCTGGTGTATATTTAAGTGTCACAACAAGTTTACCTTGTACACCTGATTTGACAAGTTGATAATCCACGATAAATCCTTCTTGTTTTAAAACGGATAAAATATCTGTTTTTGTACGAGAAGCTGGAATTTCAACTTTTTCATGACGCATTCTATTAGCGTTGCGGATACGGGTCAGCATATCTGCAATTGGATCAGTCATACCCATGATATTTCCTCCTTCTTACCAGCTCGCCTTTTTGACGCCTGGGAGTTCACCTTTGTGTGCTAAGTCTCTAAACTTAATACGCGATAAGCCGAACTTTCTCATATAACCGCGTGGACGACCATCGATCGAATCACGGTTTCTTAAACGTGTTGCACTTGCGTTACGTGGTAATTTTGATAATCCTTCGTAATCACCTTTTGCACGAAGTTCACGCACTTTGTCTTGATAGCGTAGTAC
The DNA here is from genome assembly GCA_964648785.1 of uncultured Acholeplasmataceae bacterium. GTDB lineage: Bacteria > Bacillota_I > Bacilli_A > Acholeplasmatales > Acholeplasmataceae > UBA8290. The sequence continues at coordinate 8,910 of CAZYNC010000021.1, read as the reverse complement.
GATTTCAAGACGTTTTTCATTTTTTACAATTTTTGATTTTTTTGCCATGATTTCCTCCTACGACTATTTCTTAAACGGCATGCCGAATGCTTCTAATAAGGCACGACCTTCTTGGTCTGTTTTTGCTGTGGTGACGATGACAATATCCATACCACGTATTTTTTTGACTTTATCTAAGTTGACTTCTGGGAAAATGATTTGTTCTTTGACACCAAGTGTATAGTTTCCACGTCCATCAAATGCATCTTTTGAAATACCTCTAAAGTCACGTACACGAGGTAATGCAATCGCGATCAGTTTTTCTAGGAAATAATACATTTTATCTCCACGTAGTGTCACTTTCGCACCGATTGGCATACCTTCACGTAATTTAAAGTTAGAAATTGATTTTTTTGCTTTTGTGACAACTGGTTTTTGTCCGGTAAGTGTTTGTAATTCTTCAACTGCATCATCTAATGCTTTTGAATTAAATACAGCATCACCAATCCCCATGTTGACAACTATTTTTTCGACTTTTGGTACTTCCATGACAGAGTCATAGGAGAAAGCTTTCATAAGTTCAGGTTTGATTGTTTCAAAATAACGTTGTTTAATTGTTTGCATATATTACCCTCACTTATCTATTTGCGAATCTGATTTTCTTGAGAAACGCACTTTCTTTCCGTCTACGACTTTCACGTATACGCGTGTAGGTTGATTTGTTTTTGGATCGACGATTGCGACATTTGAAGCGTTAATAGGTGCTTCAACTTCTAAGATGCCACCTTTATCGTTTTGTTGTTTTGGACGTTGATGTTTTTTTACAATGTTGACGCCTTCCACTAAAACACGATTGGTTCTTGGATAGACTTTAATGACACGACCGGTTGTTCTCGTTTTGACACCTTTTTTATCGGTTGTAAATTGATTTGAACCAGCAATGACTGCGACAGTATCGCCTGCTTTAATTTGCATCATTCATCCTCCTTATAAAACTTCTGGTGCTAGAGATACAATTTTCATGAAGTTTTTATCTCTCAACTCTCTAGCAACTGGACCAAATATACGGGTCCCTCTTGGATTTAAGTCTTCTTTGATAATGACGGCAGCATTCTCATCAAATTGAATGAGTGATCCGTCTTTACGACGTAATCCATGTTTTGTTCTGACGATGACGGCTTTCACGACATCACCTTTTTTCACAATACCAGCTGGTTGTGCTTTTTTGACAGTCACAACAACGACATCACCAATATTTGCATAACGACGTCTTGTACCACCTAATACTTTAATCACTAAGACTTCTTTCGCACCTGAATTATCAGCAACGACTAATCTCGATTCTTGTTGTATCATATGTGACTCCTTACACTAAGTCCGATTTTTGAAGTACTTTGACTAAACGGAAACGTTTAGTTTTAGATAACGGACGTGTTTCCATAATAGAAACTGTATCACCGATACCTGCAAGTCCTTCTTCATCATGGACGTGGAATTTTTTTGATACACGCACGCGCTTTCCATATAGAGGCGACTTTTTATATGTATCAACACTGACAGTAATGGTTTTATCCATTTTATCTGATGTTACAACACCAGTATAGACTTTTCTTGTTTGACGTTCCATGGGTCTCCTCCTATTCTACGCGTTCGCCGATGATCGTTTTCATTTGTGCGATCAAGCGTTTTACTTCTTTAATACGTGCTGTATTTTCTAATTGACCGACCGCTGCTTGAAAGCGTAAGTTGAAGAGTTCAGTCTTTAACTCTCCGATACGTTTTTCAAGATCGGTATTATTAATTTTTCTTATTTCTGAGGCTTTCATGCTTGGTCACCTCTTTTGACGATTTTAGTTTTGATTGGTAATTTGTGAGATGCAAGACGTAACGCTTCTTTTGCGATTGCTTCAGAAACGCCGTTAATTTCAAACATCACACGACCTTTTTTAACAACTGCCACCCAGTGATCTGGAGCCCCTTTACCGGAACCCATACGAACTTCAAGTGGTTTTTTCGTTTTTGCTAAGTGAGGAAATATGTTGATCCACACTTTACCTAAACGTTTCATGTAACGTGTCATCGCGATACGTGCTGCTTCAATTTGACGGTTGGTGATCCATGCACCTTCTAAAGCAACAAGTCCAAAATCACCATTGGTAATGTTTGAATTTTTTGCTTGACCTTCATAGCTTACACGATGTGGACGACGAAATTTAGTTCTTTTAGGCATTAACATAATTATTCATTGCCCCCTTTTTGTTGAGGTTGGCGAGGTTTGCCTGGGCGTTTTTTTCTTGGTGGGAAATCTCTTTTCGCTTGCTCATCTTGACGTTTTGCAAGATCTTCACGAGATTGTCCTGGTAATACTTCACCGTTATAGACCCAAACTTTGACCCCTAAGATACCGTAGGTTGTTTGCGCTTCACCAACTGCATAGTCGATGTCAGCACGTAATGTATGAAGTGGTACTTGACCTTCAGAATAACCTTCGCTACGTGCCATTTCAGCACCACCTAAACGACCAGAAACTAAGGTACGTACGCCTTTTGCTCCTGCTTTCATCGCACGTGTGATCGCCATTTTTTGTGCACGTCTAAATGATGCACGGTTTTCTAATTGTTCCGCAATCGATTGTGCAATGAGTGTTGCAACACGTTCAGGACGTCTGACTTCAATCACGTTAAATACAATCTCTTTTTTAACGAGTTTGTTAAGTTGTGCAACAACTTTATTTTTTGTTTCAGCTTCACGTCCAAAGACAACACCTGGTTTTGCTGTAAAGAGTGTAATTTTGACACGATCAGCACCACCACGTCCTTTAAGACGTTCGATTTGAATGTTTGATACAGCTGCTTTTTTATAAACTTTGTTTAAATATGTACGAATAACATTATCTTCTTTTACTAAAGTAGGTACATCTGTTTTTTGAGCATACCATTTAGATTCCCAACCGCGGATGATACCAACGCGCATTCCGACTGGATTAACTTTTTGTCCCATCTGCTACCTACTCTCTTTCTGCCACAACCACAGTGATGTGGCTGGTACGTTTTTGAATAATGTCTCCACGTCCTTTTGCACGTGGTAATAATCTTTTTAAGCGAACACCTTCGTTGACATATGCTTCTTTTACATAAAGTTTATCAACTGAGGCGTTATTGTTGTTTTCTGCATTCGCAATCGCACTGTTTAACACTTTTAAGATGATTGGACTTGCTGCTCTAGGTGTAAACATTAAAATTGCTTGTGCTTCTTTGATATTTTTTCCGCGAATTAAATCGATCACAAGGCGTGCCTTACGTGGTGTGATGCGTACTGTTTTTGCATGTGCTTTCATTTAGATTCCTTCCTTACTTGCCCGCTTTTTTGTCTGCTTTATCATGGCCACGGTAAGTTCTTGTTGGTGCAAATTCACCAAGTTTATGACCTACCATGTCTTCTGTAACGTAGACTGGTACGTGTTCTTTGCCGTTGTAGACAGCAATCGTGTGTCCGATAAATTCAGGGAAAATCGTTGAACGTCGTGACCATGTTTGGATCACACGTTTTTCGTTTTGAGTATTTTGTTTCTTAACTTTTTCCATTAAGTGGCTGTCACAAAATGGTCCTTTTTTAAGTGAACGTCCCATACATGATCCTCCTAGTTAGAACGACGACGAACGATTAGATCGTTAGACGCTTTCTTATGATCTCTTGTTTTTAAACCACGAGCTTTTTTACCCCATGGTGTCATTGGTGATTTACGTCCGATTGGCGCACGTCCTTCACCACCACCGTGTGGGTGGTCATTTGGGTTCATAACTGAACCACGAACGGTTGGTCTTGTTCCCATGTGTCTTGTTCTTCCGGCTTTACCGATGTTGACAAGTTCCCATGATTCATTTCCGACTTCACCAATCGTTGCACGGCATGTCCCTAAGATTTTACGCACTTCACCAGATTGTAAACGAAGTAAAACGTATTTTTCTTCACGACCTAAGATTTGTGCTGATGATCCTGCGCTACGTGCGACTTGACCACCTTTACCTGGGTGAAGTTCAATGTTATGAACAACGGTACCTACTGGAATGTTAGAAAGTGGTAATGCGTTTCCAACTTTAATGTCAACATGTTGTCCAGAGACTACTTGTAACCCTACTTCAAAACCTTTTGCAGCAAGAATGTATCTTTTTTCTCCATCTGCATAAGATAATAACGCAATGTTTGCACTTCTGTTTGGATCGTATTCAATCGTTTTGATGGTTGCTGGAATATCATCTTTATTTCTTTTGAAGTCAATTAAACGATATTTACGTTTTGCACCACCACCGATATGACGTACGGTGATTTTACCTTGATTGTTACGGCCACCTGTTTTCATAACTGTTTTAAGTAATGATTTTTCTGGTGAGGAGGTCGTAATTTCTTCATATGTTAATGCTGTCATATTACGACGGCCATTGGTGACCGGTTTATATGTTTTAATTGGCATATATGTCCTCCTTATACCGTAAAGGCATCGATTTTTTGTCCAGCTGCGAGTTTCACAACTGCTTTTTTGTATGCTTGTGTATAGCCTTCGTATTTTCCTGTTCTTTTGAACTTAGGTTTGACGTTGATTGTATTCACAGATAATACATTGACATTAAAAATCGATTCTACAGCTTTTTTAATTTCGACTTTGTTTGCGGTTTTTAATACTTTGAAGGTGTATTTGTTTTGTCCTTCAATGAGCTTGTTGCTTTGTTCTGTAATGATAGGTGCAACTAAAATGTCATAAAATTTACTCATGTGACAAGACCTCCTGTAAGGCAAGTGCAGCATCTTTTGTTAACACAAGGTGTTTTGCGTGTAAGATGTCATACACACTGACGTGAGATGCGGTTGCGAATTGAACAGTCGGGATGTTTCTTGCTGCAAGCACTTCGTTATCTGTAAATGATGGTGCAACAATTAATACTTTTCCTTTGATGTTTAATCCGTTTAGCATTGCTTTAAAATCTTTTGTTTTTGGTGTTTCAACAACAAGTTGATCTAACACGGTCAGTGTTTGATTTTGTTGGTGGTAAGATAATGCACTTCTTAGAGCGAGTTGTCTTACTTTTTGGTTTAATTTCACGTTATAGCTTCTTGGGGTTGGACCGAAGACGATACCACCGCCACGCCATTGTGGAGAACGGATAGATCCTTGACGCGCACGTCCAGTTCCTTTTTGTCTCCATGGTTTTCTACCACCGCCTGATACTTCAGAGCGGTCTTTTGTTTTTGATGTACCTTGTCTCATCGCTGCACGTTGTGCTTGGACTACATCAAAGATTGCTTGTTTGTGTGGTTCAATACCGAATACGTCATCAGCAAGTGCTAACTTCTCAACGGTTTTACCAGCTTGACTTAATACTGTTAATTGTGGCATGATGTCCTCCTTACTTCACGTGTTTGATGGCAGAACGTATCACTAAGTATCCATGTTTAGGACCTGGAACGCTACCACTGATGAGTAATAAATGATTTTCATTATCAACATCAACAACTTTTAGATTTTGGATGGTGACTTTTTCAGCACCCATATGACCAGGTAAGTTTTTACCTTTCATATTTCCTTTAATTGGACCCATTGAACCTGGTCCTCTGTGATATCTTGAACCGTGAGCCATAGGTCCGCGGCTTTGATTGTGTCGTTTAATAGACCCTGCAAAACCTTTCCCTTTTGACGTTCCGGTAATATCTACAAACATACCGACACTAAAGATATCCTCTTTGACGCTTTCACCTACTGCTAAGTTTGATAATTCGTTTACATTGCCGTTGTCAAAGCGAATTTCTCTTACGAAGCGCTTAGGTGCAGTATTAGCCTTTTTGGTGTGGCCAATCTGTGGTTTGTTACTGACTTTTTCGCGTATGTCTTCAAATCCAACTTGTGTTGCAACATATCCATCATTTTCTAATGTTTTTTGTTGTAATACAACGTTATTTGAGACATCGACGACAGTGACTGGGATGAGCTGTCCATCTTCTGAGAAGACGGTCGTCATGCCTAGTTTTTTACCTAAGATTCCTGTTGCCATGTGTTTTCTCCTTTATTATTTTTTAAGAACGATATCGATTCCACTTGGTAAATCGATGTCCATAAGTGCACTAATTGTTTTTGGGTTTGGATCAATAATTTGAATAAGTCTTTTGTGCGTACGACGTTCAAATTGTTCACGAGAATCTTTGTTCACGTGTGGTGAACGTAAAATCGTGAAGATTTCTTTTTCAGTTGGTAAAGGAATTGGTCCTTGTACCTCTGCGCCTGTTCTGATTGCGCTATCAACAATTTTCTTAGCAGCGTCATCAAGAAGTTGATGATCGTATGCTTTTAAACGAATTTTGATGATATCTTTTGATTTTGCCATTATAATAGCTCCCTTCGCCTATAATCTTGTATAGACTTGCTCCCCAGAAAAACTTAGCACTTAGACAACGGCTATCCGTGTGCCAACAACCTTCCAGTTCACAGCCTTCTCGTATTTTTTCACGAGCTATTCAATTATATATGAGTTTAAATGAGAATGCAAGGGAAAAGTGTCTTTTTTTTATATTTTTGATGATGTTTTATTCATAAATTGAAGAGATGTGTGTATGGCCATGGGTAAACATGGTGAATGTGCGATAATGTGTCGAAATCCTAGCGTGAAACAACGGTGTAAAATATCAGGTTGATATAGGGGATATCCATATATATAGTGTTTGATCTTTTTAATTCTATACGTTTGATGAATCTCTCTTAGTATGGGGACAATGATGTGTTTAAATACTGGGAGCGTGATGGGTTGTATTGGATTCATATCAAATACTTCCAATAAAATCGCGTTCAAATCAATGATGACTTCGATGTTTTTTGGAATACTTTTGTAATGACTTAACAGTGTATCGTGTTTCAACCACACAATAAATGTTTGTTCATTCACGCAGGGTTTTATGTATTTATGTATCCAAGATTCAAGTTCAACGACATCTTCAGGTATGGGGAGTATGTAGCGTTTGACTGTTTTTTTAAGTGGTGTTACATGGTAAAGTTCTTCCCGATTAAGTATGGGAATGATGTCGTGTGATGTTACGTGTTGAATGATGTTGCTGTCGAATTGCCATATGTGAATATGACGATGAGAATTTCTATGTTGTTTTTTAATAGATGACACGTATTGCGTTTTGATCGTAGCGTCATAATTCTTGATGATATCTTGATATTGGTTATGTGTTAGACACAAACGATCATGTGACACACAATCATGGATGTTTTGTGGTTTGTTTGTGTGTTGCTCTAAGATAAAAGCTTTAGGGTGAAGATCTACGTAATGTTGATGCCAACGTTCCAGGATGATATAGGTATCTTTTATATACGTATTAAAGGTTTTTTGAAGATATTGGAAGATGAGTGTTTGTACGTGGACGTTAGACATTATAGAGTGGTATCTGTTTTGAGATGATGAATTATAAACATGGTTCATATCAAGATAGTATGATGTTAGTATGTCTTTCATGATGTGACGTTTCGTTTGATGTGATTGTTTGATGAAAACTTCATAATAATGTTTAAATTCTATCTTTTCTCGCACGTCTTTTATGTTAAGTATGTATGTTTGATAAAGTTCATCAAGTTGCATGTTGTCTTGGTTCATGTCTAATGTTTCTATAAAACAGTGAATCGTAAGGTCCATTTTTTTTGCAAGGACGTCTTGATGACAATGCGTATCTTTTTTCAATAACTGGTTCATGGGTGGGGGATGTATGGTGTCCTTTCATCAAAAAAGTACTACCACAATGAATGTGGCAGTACTTTTTTAAAATTTTTCTCTAAAATATGTGGAGAGGCTCTCAAGTGATTGAATAAGTGCCTCGTTTTGATCAATGTGTAAGTCTTTAATGACCGTTGAAATCATGTCTTCATGAAATTGATCATGTATATGCATCACCGGGGTTGCTTTAGGTGTTAATTTCAGCAACACTTTTCTTTTATCAAGAGGATCTTTGATCCTTGTGACAAATCCTTTTTTGACGAGGGTGTTAATTGCCGTTGTCAGTGTACCGATCGTAATTCTTAATCGTTTTGCAACAAATCCCATGTTTGGTTCTTCAGTTTTCATGATCGCTTCTAATACATGCACTTCACTCATCGATAGTGTGACGCCTTGTTTTCTTAATGCTTCTGCTTCAATCGATAAGATTTGATTGAAAATGACCACTAATAGGTCGTTAAGTACGTTTTTTGCGTGTTGCCTATCCATATTACCCTAGCTCAATATAGCCAACAGCAAGTGTACCAGGACCAGCGTGTGCACCTACAACAGGTGTAAGTGGGACAACATCAATATCCAAATCTTTGTGTTGTACTAAAATGTCTTCTTTCATTTTGTTGGCACTATCTAAATTATTGGTGTACACAATAAAGAGTTTGACTTTTTTACCTTGAATGTCGGATTGAATGACTTCAAGTAAACGTTCACGTGCTTTTGATGTCGTTCTGATTTTTTCAAATGGAACAAGTGCACCATCACTTTTTAGTCTTAAAAGTGGTTTTATTTTGAGTAAGCTTCCTAACATGCCTTGCACACCTGAAAGTCGCCCATTTTTAACTAAATATTTGAGGGTATCCACAAGCACATAGATCGTGGTGTTGTCTTTAATTTGATTGAGTCTTTCAACGATTGTTTCAGTTTTAACACCTTTTTTAATATCTTTTATCGCTTCTAATACTAAGTATGCTTCACCATACGATACGCTTCTAGAATCGATGACATGAACTGGGAAATCTTCGACCATATCTTTCGCTAAAACAGCGCCTTGATAGGTTCCTGATAATTTAGAAGAAATTGTAATGACGATGGCATCTTGATACCCTTCATCTTTTAATTGTTGGTAACTTTCAGCCATTTTACCTGTTGCTGTTTGTGATGTTGAAACATCAATGTC
>CAZYNC010000020.1:10638-12480 GCA_964648785.1 uncultured Acholeplasmataceae bacterium | reverse complement strand
GAGAAATTAAGTCAAGCTTTTTTTCTATCATTGGTGCTATTTTTATGAGAAAAGCTCTTAAAAATCTTAAAAAGTCATTAGATGCATCTGAAATTGGGGGTGCTTTGCTGATGGGGTTTGATCACATCGTCATTAAAGCACACGGTTCATCAGATGGGTTTGCATTTAAAAACGCGATCAGGCAAGCCAAAGAAATGGCTGAAGCAAATGTAATTGAAAAAGTAAAGCAGGCTTTAGACGCGTATCAAGGAAACCATGAACAGACTGTTTGATATTCTACAAATAAAACCGAACAATCTAGAATTGTATGAGCGTGCACTGACACACTCTTCTTATGCAAATGAACATCAGACCTTAAAAAATGAACGACTTGAATTTCTAGGAGATTCTGTTTTAGGATTATTGATGTCTCACTACTTATTTCATCACATGAATGAAAATGAAGGTGAGATGTCAAAAAGAAAAGCAAAAGCAGTTTCAGAAGAAGCACTCGTATTATACGCGGGTCATATTCATTTAAAAGATTTTATGAGACTTGGTAAAGGTGAAATGCTAAAAGGTGCAAATGATGCGATGATTGCAGATGCATTTGAAGCTTTATTGGCAGCAATTTATTTAGACTTAGGGTTTTTAGAAGTTGAAAAAGTATTTTCTCGTATCGTCTTACCTTACGTTAAAGAGACACATCAATTAAAAGATTACAAATCGATGCTTCAAGAACTAATTCAAAGTGGAGACAAACGAAATATTAGTTATCATGTCTTAGATGAAAGTGGACCTGCACATCATAAACATTTCAAAGTTGCAGTTAAGCTTGAACGCATGATCACGTTAGGGTTAGGTGAAGGTTCAACAAAAAAAGAAGCTGAGCAACACGCAGCAAAAGATGCATTAGAAAAAGGGAACTATGAAATTAAAGAAACTCTTTGAGTTACAATTAATTGTCTTAGAACAACTCATTTATAGCCATCATAAAGAACTTGACATCACATCAGATGAGATGATGGTGATGTTTGGTCTTTTAGATTTGCTAAAAAAGAGAAATGTATTTTCTTTGAGTGCATTAAATAAACGTATTACCATACATCAAGATTTAGGAACACTCATTGACAGCTTAATTCATAAAGGTTATTTGTCAACGTATTTAGAAGATCAACCTCAAGGAAAGTCAAAAGAATTATTTCATTTAGATGGTCTTTTTAGTAAGCTTGAAACCTTTATAGAACAAAAAGATCTATCCAATAAATTAAAGCCTACAAATGAAGGATTAAAAAAAGTTATTGTATTAACAGAGCAAAAAATGAATCGCCTCATGACATCTAAAGAGCTTCAAGAATTAAGACATTTAATGGATACACATCAAGTGACAATTGAAGAACTTTTGAGCACATTAGAGCAACTTCAAGAAGTTGATTCGATACGTCAAATTGAAAAAATGGTCATGATTGCAAAAAAAATGCCTAATATCGTCATTGATGAAAAAGTCGAAAAAGCCTTAGATGATTTATACAAGGCAATGAAATGAATAAATTTGATGTCATTTTAACAACACTCGGGGATATGTTTCCTGATGCACATGTTGAACTTGATCATCAAAGTCACTTTCAGTTACTCGTTGCGGTTGTTCTTAGTGCTCAAACAACAGATAAATCCGTGAATAAAGTCACTCCGGGATTATTTAGGCGATTTCCTGATGCTGCTCGTTTGGCGCAAGCATCTGTTGAAGAAGTTACACCTCTCATAAAGTCTATTGGCCTTTATCAAAACAAGGCAAAAAATATTATCGCATTGTCCAAGCAATTAATGATACAATTCCAAGGAGAAGTTCCAAGTGATCGAGCA
>CAZYNC010000020.1:7072-10538 GCA_964648785.1 uncultured Acholeplasmataceae bacterium | reverse complement strand
ATTGTCCAAGCAATTAATGATACAATTCCAAGGAGAAGTTCCAAGTGATCGAGCATCATTAGAATCTTTGCCTGGTGTTGGACGAAAAACGGCAAATGTGGTTTTAAGTAATGCTTTTGGTATTCCTGCGCTTGCAGTAGATACACACGTAGATCGCGTATCTAAACGATTAAGACTTGCAAAAAAAACAGATGATGTGTTGACAGTTGAAAAAAAATTGATGAAAAAATTTCCTAAAGAACATTGGACAAAACTTCATCACCAACTCATTTTTTTTGGAAGATATCATTGTACAGCGAAAGATCCAAAGTGTTTATCATGTCCTTTTTATGACATGTGTGTGTATCCAAATAAGAAAAAAAGTTGATTTGAGAAAAAATTTGATGGATTTTATGATGACACCCTTTATAAAATAGACATAAAAAATAAAGGAGTGTTCCAAATGGAATTCAATGTTTATACAATGAAGCATTTCATTAAACAAAGAAAGCGTTTGATGGAATCAAAGTATCAATCTTTTGGTGCTGCAATCAAAAGAAAAAGAATCGAGCGTAATATGACGCTTGAAGAAAGTGCAGAAAATATATGTAGTATTTCATATTTATCTAAAATTGAAAATAGTTTGCTAGAACCCTCTCCAAAATATTTTCATTTATTAAAAGAAAGATTCGATCTCAATGAAGAATTAACGGTGATTGATACATTTAATGACCATGTAAAAACATGTTTACGCTATTTAGTGTATCAAGATACAAAAGATTTAGAAAAAATTAAAGCATTTAAAACATATCCTGATCATATGGGGTTATGGCATGAATTATTCATGGCGACATTCATATTAGACGGAGTAGACTTTGAAAAACAGTCATTATTTACATTTTTTGATTTATACGATGATGTCGCATTTTTCATTGTCTTGTATGCATACGCACAAGATGCAATCAATAAAGGTCATTATCAGGAAGCGTATGACATGATTGTACCTACACTGCAAACACTCATTCACAATGATTTACAACAATTTTTATTTCATGAATTGTTTGTTGAAATTGGCGTGCATACCCACAAAGATTATTTACTCATGCATCACAGTGAAAAGATATACGATTTAGCTTTAAAGCTTGAAATTTATGATAAAATAACAAAGGTTAAAAATTACGTAGACAGAAGACAAAAGATGACATCTCTTGACTTAGATGCAAAATCACTTGATGTCATTTCAAAGCAGTATGTCAGCTATTACTTTCAAACATATCGTTTAGAACCTCTTGAACAAACAAAAGATTTGATTAGTGTTATATTAGCGTATTTGAAAAAAGATGCCTTATTCGAAACACTGTTAGATGCGTATGACAATCCATCGCATTTAGTGATTCAATATTTTAAAATATTAGCGTTAGACAATCCATCCATGACAGAAGATTTTTTTAAAATGTTTGTGTTAAAACAATCTCTTATGAAATATGATTATCTAACCGTACATTTTTTACACCAAGAAGCGTCTCAATTCTTTTATCAATTAAACTATTATAAAGATGCTGCGAGAACATATAAACAACTTTATATGTATACAAACCTCATGCAGAAAAGTTAAAGTAAAGATGATCTAGACGATGACACATAGGAAAAACATATGAGATTAAAACAACTAATAAAATTAGGTAAAGGTTTATACCACTATATAGTCCTTGCCATCGTCTTACTCGTATTTAGTAGAATCACGTATTCAATGATTCCTCTATTTACACAATATGTATTAAAAAGACTCTTAGAACAACCAGGTATTGGTGAAGACAACATTGTCTACAATCAAGTCAATTTACCAGATTTTTTGATCCGGTTTTTTGAGTCAGCTGACTCACTGATGAACGAAATATTAAGTGTTGCGATCGTCTTGATATTATTACAAGTGATCCGGTTTTTATTCCGTTTTATCGAACTTTCATTACGCGGTTTTGTACGTCATACTATGGGTCAGAATTTAAGGCTTAAGATGTATGAACACATTCAGAAGTTACCATATAAGTTTCATAATAATACGGACTCTGGAGACTTGATACAACGATCTACCTCAGATATTGAAACGTCAGTGAATTTTTTATCTAGAACACTCATGGACATCATTTTTTTAGCGTCAACACTTATTTTCGGTGCTTCTCAGTTGTACGCTATTAATCGTACATTAACCCTTATTTTACTATCAATTATTCCTTTTGTAGGTGTCGCATCTATTTGGTATTTTAGAAAAAACGATAAAATGTATCACGATGTTGAAGAGGCTGAATCAAGCATGATGACCGTGATTCAAGAAAACTTATCCAGTGCAAGAATCGTAAGAGCTTTCGGAAATGAAGCGTACGAAATAGAAAAATTGCGCATTAAAAATGATCACCACCGTGATATGCGATTAAAAACAGGTAAAATCGTGTCTAAGTTTTGGGGAACCATGGATTTTATTGGGATTTCTCAATATGTTTTAGTCATTGGTTTAGGTATTTTTTTCATGAATCAACAACAAATGGATGCCGCTCAAATAGCCGCGGCTTTAGGTCTTGTTGGGATGCTTATTTGGCCGATACGTGGTCTTGGACATATCCTGAATGATTACGCTAAATCACTCGCTGCCTCAAAACGTATATATGACATTCTCAACTTAGAAACTGAATATGTTAAAAACGGAACTTTAAAACCTGAGGTGAAAGGTCATATCGTATTCGAACACGTAAGTTTTAAATTTGATGATACAGAACAAGTATTATTTAAAGATTTATCATTTGAAATTTTACCAGGTGAAACGGTTGCGTTCATTGGTCGTACTGGAAGCGGTAAATCAACACTGATGAATATGTTGATGCGTATGTATGAATATCAATCAGGACATATTTATATTGATGGTGTAGAATTGAGAGATATCGAAAAAACACATTTAAGAGAACATTTAGGCGTTGTCTTACAGGAACCATTCTTGTTCTCTAAAACGGTATATGATAATATTGCGATTGCAAATAGAAAAGCAGATCGTTCTAAAATTATGATGGCAGCTCAAGCTGCATCACTTGAAAAAGACATTAAAACATTTCAACAAGGATATGACACATTAGTAGGTGAAAAAGGGACAACTTTATCTGGGGGACAAAAACAACGCGTTGCCATCGCGCGCGTCTTAGTCTCAGAAAAACCAATCCTTATTTTTGATGATGCCTTATCTGCAGTGGATACACAAACGGATTTAATGATTCGAGAAGCGTTGTCTAAGATGCAAACAACACAAACAACACTCATTATCACCCATCGCATGACAACAGCAAAAGAAGCAGATAAAATCATCGTGATTGACCAAGGGGTTGTTCAAGCAGTCGGTAATCATGACACATTATCAAAACAAAAAGGATTGTATCAAGATCTTTGGAACATTCAAGGTAAACTTGAAGAAGACTTCCTTAAAACATTAGAAGGAGGTGAATCA
>CAZYNC010000020.1:0-6972 GCA_964648785.1 uncultured Acholeplasmataceae bacterium | reverse complement strand
AGGTGAATCACATGCAAGATGAATTTGATGGATTAAAAAAAGTCCAACTTTCGACATGGAAACGTGTCATTGATATCGTGTTTCAAAATAAGAGTCAATTAATAAAACTTGGTTTATTTATGGCTGGTATTACCATCTTAGATATTATCTTTCCGCAACTTAACCGATATGCAATTGACGTGTTTTTTATTGAAAAAAATATGGAAACCCTTGTGCCGTTTATCGGCATCAGTTTGATTGTTGCAGTTGGATTTGGATTACTTGTGTGGGCGTTTATTAGACAAGCTATCTTAATTGAAGCAACCGTATCTCACGAATTAAGAAAACAAGCATTTGATAATTTACAACGACTCTCTTTTAGTTATTTTGATAAAACACCGCAAGGATGGGTCATGGCAAGAATGACCTCTGATGCTTCTAGATTGTCTGAAGTCATCTCATGGGGTTTATTAGATATGCTTTGGGCATTATTTTCTATGGTATTTATCACAATTGCCTTACTTGCAACCAATGTGAGACTCGGTCTAATTATTGTGACCATTATTCCGATTATGTTTTTAGTGTCACAGTTTTTTAGAAAAAAGATTTTAACACAAGAACGTCTATCAAAAAAACATAATTCTCATGTAACAGCACAATTTAGTGAAGCTTTTTTAGGCGCTAAAACAACAAAAAGTCTCGTCATTGAAACCGAGAATTTTGCTGATTTTTATGCATCAACAGGACAATTAAAACGTGCTGGGATCAAATCGATTATGCTTTCAGCTATTTATACATCGATATTACTTGTGATTGCGTATGTTGCGGTTTCTGTCACCATGGTAACAGGGAGTGTTGCAGTCCTTGATCAAGTCATTAGTATCGGGACGTTACAACTTATCATTGCGTATACGATTAATTTCTTTGAACCGATGCTTGTCATCTCTGAAAAGATTGCGGACCTTCAAAATGCACAAGCTTCAGCTGAAAGAATCGTGGAACTTATCGAAACACAACCCGAGATTACAGATGATCAAGAAGTTGAAATGACCTATGGCACTCTACTTCAAACAAAAAAAGAAAACTGGGAAACCATTGTTGGTTCTGTATCATTTCAAGATCTCACTTTTTACTATAAAGAAGATGAAATTATTTTAGATCATTTTAATTTAGATGTTTCAGCTGGACAAAGTATTGCTTTAGTTGGTCATACCGGATCAGGTAAAACAACATTGATTAATCTATTATCTCGTTTTTATGAACCAACCGGTGGTCACATTCTTATTGACGGGAAAGATTATAAAGCAAGAAGTGTTCAGTGGTTACATCAACAATTAGGATACGTCTTACAAAGCCCGCAACTCTTTTCAACAACGATTAAAGAAAATATTCGATATGGTCGTTTAGATGCTTCTGATGAAGAAGTGATAGAAGCTTCAAAAGCAATTGGGTTACACCCATTTATTATGACACTTGAAAAAGGCTATGATAGTGAAGTTGGTGAGGGTGGTAATTTATTATCCATTGGACAAAAACAACTTATTTCTTTTGCAAGAGCGCTCATCGCGGATCCAAGAATATTAATTTTAGATGAAGCAACATCGTCGATTGATTCAGAATCTGAATTAATCATTCAACAAGCAACAAAAACATTGTTAAAAAATAGAACGAGTTTTATCGTTGCACATCGATTATCAACCATCGTAGAAGCAGATCTTATTATTATGTTAGAGATGGGTAAAATTATAGAAAAAGGTACGCATCAAGAACTCATCGCAAAAAAAGGACCTTATTATCAACTTTATAAAAATCAATTTTTTAGTCAAAAAGGGCTCATTGAAGATTGGTTAAAAACATAAGTAAAAAAACATGTATCCTCTAATATGATGTAAGGAGGACACATGTTTTTTTTATTATTAAGTCTACTTTTTAGTCCAAGTGATCACTATGAAATTCAATTTTTTGAGACAGAGGTATTGATGCCTTTAGGGTCTAATCCATATGATTACACGGAAATACCCTACGCAAAAGTGTATAAAAATGGTCAAGAAGTGATCGGTGCAAGATTGATTTATGAGCGAGGTGTAGAACGAACATTTTTGTCTGTATTACATACAAAAGAAGTAAAATCTTTTTACATTAAATATCGTGTCCACGCACCAGATTATACGTTGACTCAAACGACGACGATTACATTTTCTGTCTATGATGATATTGCACCTAAGATAACATTAAAGCATGATCTTATCTATGGTGTCGGTCAAAAGATTCAGCTTTTAGAAGCATTTACATTTGAAGATAATTATAACGATATCAAAGATCTCTATGTCTATATATTTGATGCTGAAATCAATATGAATCGTGTCGGATCTTATGAGATTATTGTACTTGTTCGTGATCAATCCATGAATGAAAGAAAAGAAACTTTTACGGTTGAAGTCAAAGATTTTGAACCGCCGACGATTGACATTAAAAAAGACATTATCATCGATATTTTTACGACTTTAGACATTCAACAATTCGTGACGGTTAAAGATAATCACGACCAAAATCTTATGATTGAACTTGATACGTCAAACGTTCATTTTGATCAATTAGGGTCTTATATCATCGGTATATGTGTTAAGGACACGAGTTTAAATCAATCTTGTATCACCACAATGATCACACTTATTGATCGCATACCTCCTGAATTAACACTGATATCTTACGTTCCAACAATTGAGGTAAACACGTTAGATGCACACTTAAATCTTCAAGATTTTATCGTGAGTGTAAAAGACAATGTTGATGATATCCATTTAGATGATGTCTCGATTCAAAGCGACTTGAATGTAGAGAAGATAGGTCAATATACCATTGTATATTCGGTAGAAGATCATTCAAACAATAAAACCTCTATACCGTTGAAAGTTAACGTGAAAGACACAACCCCACCGATTATCACACATATTGAACCACTTGTTTTTGATGTTAATGCCTCTATCCTCCCATGGGGAACATATATGACGATTGAAGATAATTATGATCCTTTATTAAGTATTGAAACACGTTTTGAAAGTAATGTAAATATAAAACAAATAGGAATATATACACTTGAAGTTCAGCTTAAAGATGTATCTAAAAATCAAGCTACCTATATCTTTTATGTAGAAGTTGTGGATCGAATCCCACCTCAAGTTGATATTCAAGAACCTGTGATAATTTCAAATTTTTCAAAGCCAGACTACGGATCTATCATTAAAGTAACGGATAATTACGCATCATTTGCTGAACTACATATCGTAGTGTATGATGATGACATTCCTTACGATACTGTAGGTATGTATCATATTGAAATGCACGTGATCGATCCTAGTCTCAATATCACTAAAGTATGGCTTGAAGTCATGATTGTCGATGTCATTCCCCCTCAAATAAATTTAATAACGAACGAAATTATCCTAGATGTCATGATAAACACACATGATTTTAGAGACTATATCGAATCCGTTCATGACAACATAAGTGAACTTGATATTGAGGATGTCATAATACATCACCAAGTTCAATTTGGTACAATTGGAAAGTATGACGTGATATATGAATTATCAGATGATTCCTATACAAAAACATCCGCTTTACTTGAAGTTTATATCGATGTCTTAACCAAATATGATGCTTCAAATCAAGATTTATTTTTTTATCAAGGAGATAACATCCATTTATTAGATGCACTTACCTATGACCCTCTCTATATAAAAAATATGTCAATGTATTATGATGAAAAACTTTTTTATGAGAGTGGAATATATGAAGTTATCTTTGTGTTATATGATGTAGCAGGTCATCATCAAGTCCTAACATCTCTTATTACCGTTGAAGAAAAGCCTTTACAACAAGCACTAAAAGCCTATTTACCAATGGGTTCAACTTTAATCATTGGTCTTGTATTAAGCATCATATTAAAAGTATATCTTGGAAGAACCTACTTTGACAAACATCAACAATTCATTTATAATAAACATGGCGAAAACAGACAGGAGAATTAAATCATGGCAGATGTATTATTAGTCTATTGGAGCGGTACAGGGAATACCGAAATCATGGCTGAAAAGATCAAAGAAGGAATTGAACAACAAGGACTAAAAGTCCATATGGCAACTGTCGATGAAGTGAATCCTTCTGATGTTGAAGCATATGATAAATTGTTATTTGGATGTCCTTCTATGGGCGAAGAAGAATTAGAAGAAACTGAATTTGAACCTTTTTTTGAAGAGGTGTCTAGTCTTATTGCAGGAAAACATGTTGGACTCTTTGGTTCTTACGGTTGGGGAGAAGGCGATTGGATGTCTTTATGGGAAACAAGAGTGAAAGATGCTGGCGCTGTTTTATTTCAAGAAGGGTTAAAAGTGAATTACACACCAACTGATGAAGATGAAGAAAACTGCGTGCAGTTTGGAGAAGCATTTGCAGCAATATAAAAAAGTGCACAAGCACTTTTTTGTTATGGAGCGTTTAGATTGAGTTATATAGGTATTCAGAGTGTCTATTCATTTTTAAAAAGTACACTCACCATCGACAATATTATAAAAGAAGCCGTTAAAAGACAATTTGAGACGGTTATCATTGTAGATGATCACCTTCATGGTATGTTCACTTTTTTTGAAATTGCCAAGAAACAACACATTAAACCAATATGGATGCAACGGATCACTGTCACCCATCAGGACGCTCAAGTTGAAGTATTGGTTGGGATAAAAAATCAACAAGGATATGAAAATATCATCCTACTCAATCAAGAACGTTCTTTAGATACTACTTTATCATTAGATACATTATTAAAGTATCAACAAGGATTAAGTATCACGTTATACCGTATCATGAATTGTTATGATGATATGACGTATGAAAGAATTGTGTCATCTTTTAAGTCTCTATGTCAAGATTTATATATTGGCGTCGCTTTTCAAACTGATGAAGATGATACTTTTTACCGCGATCTTCACATACAATTAAGCGACACATACAACATCAAATCTGTACTCATCCATCTCACAACACATGTAGATGAATCAGATGTTGAAACCTATCGAAATTTACGTCAAATAGGCGGTATTGTCATACCTGAAGGTCAATTCCATATGTTAGATCTTAAAGAGCTTAAACTGCTTTATAAAAAACATCATCACCTTAAGCAACATATGCAGTCATTTATTCAAGATCACGTATTTAAGTTAACATTTCCTCATTTCCACTTACCTCAAATTCCACTTGATAAAGGCGTTACTTCAACACAGTTTTTAGAATCACTTGCTTTTGTTGGTCTTAAAAAAAGACTTAAAAATCAAGGAAAAGAAGTGAGTCAAGAATATGAGTCGAGATTATTATATGAATTAAAAACGATTGTCTCTTTAGGGTTCGAAGACTATTTTCTTGTTGTATACGATTTAATCAAATATGCAAAAACTCATGATATTTATGTTGGACCTGGTAGAGGAAGTGTCGCCGGATCTTTAGTTGCGTATGTACTGGGGATTACAGAGGTAGATCCGATTCAATATGGGTTATTATTTGAACGTTTTTTAAATCCAGAACGCTCAACAATGCCAGATATTGATATGGATTTTCCCGATGATAAAAGAGATGACATGATTCTTTATGCCATGAATAGATTTGGTAAGGAACATATCGCCTCGATTGTGACATATCAAACATTTGGAAAAAAATCAGCCATTCGCGATTTAGCAAAACTATTTCAACTTTCAGGAATACGACTTCAGGTATTAACAGAAGCCATCATGAAAGATGAGCTTGATCCACAAGATCATGACATGATGCGTTTAAATGAAGCTGTAAAAAACATAGAAGGGTTGCCTAGACAAACTGGAACACATGCAGCAGGTGTGATTTTATCGAAAGAACCACTTAATCAATATATTCCACTTATAAAAGGACCTTATCCTTTTTATCAAACACAATTTGAAGCAAAAGAATTAGAATCCATCGGACTTCTTAAAATGGATTTTTTAGGCATTCGAAATTTAAAAATTATTGATGATGTTAAAAAAGAAATTCAAAAGACAAACCCTCATTTTTCACTGACCTCAATTCCTTTAGATGATGATCTAACATATCAGTTACTTTCTGAGGCAAATTCAGATGGAATCTTTCAATTAGAATCATATGGAATGAGAAAAGTATTAAAACAATTAAAGCCTTCTATGTTTGAAGATATTGTCGCATTATTGGCCTTATATAGACCTGGTCCAATGGCGTTCATTGATACATATGTAGAAAGAAGACATGGTCAACATTATGACCATTTACACCCGTTGTTAAAACCTTTTTTATCATCAACGTATGGTATTATCATTTATCAAGAACAAATTATGCAAATCGCACAAGCATTTGCTGGATATAGTCTTGCTGAAGCAGATTTGTTAAGACGTGGCATCTCTAAAAAAGATGCAAACCTATTAAAAAGTGAAGCCGATAGGTTCGTCTCTAAAGCATGTCAACAAGGTCACCGTGAAGAAGATGCTCAAGAAGTATACGACTTAATTGTGCGTTTCGCAGATTACGGTTTTAATCGAAGTCATAGTGTTTCATATGCGATGGTGGCCTATCAAATGGCATATCTTAAAGCCAACTATTACATATATTTTATGCAAGCCTTATTAAATTCTGTTATTGGTAGTGAGACTGCCATTGCAGAATACAATCAAGATCTCATCAAACACGGTATGCGTTTGCTCCCACCAGATATAAAAAAGAGTACAGACACGTTTCAACTTATTGATAAAAATACAATCTTAGCACCACTTACAATCATCAAATCAGTCGGTCAAAAAACAGTAGATCAACTCATCAAACATCGTGAACCAGAACAATTAAACACTTGGATTCAAATCAAAACATGGCTTAAACCTCATGTATCTGAAAGACAAGTCATTCATATGATTCATGCTGGATGTTTTGATTCATTAGAACATACAAGAAAAACACTTGTCG
>CAZYNC010000019.1:8151-12503 GCA_964648785.1 uncultured Acholeplasmataceae bacterium | reverse complement strand
ATCGTGTTTGCATCAGTTCCATCTTTAATATTTTTAGATGTTGGTCAAGGAGATGCAACGATTTATATGGACGCTCAATGTGTTGTTGTCATTGATGCCTTTTCAGAAGTTGAATCGTACTTACGTGCTCATGGAAGACAACATATTGACTATTTATTTCTAACACATAGTGATTTAGATCATATAAAAGAAGCGAAAAGTTTAGTTGAAAATTTAAATGTTAAACAAGTTATTACGAGTCCTTTTCAAGACATAGAAGGGATCCATACGTCGACAATATTTAAATTCCCAACAAGATATTATTGTGGAGACATCATCATGGATATTATTGGACCAAGTCAGTCTATGTTAAATGATAATGATGATTCACTATTGATACTTATTGATTTTCAAGGGAAGAAAATATTGTTGACGGGAGATGCTTCAAAAGAAAGAGAACAAAAAATTATTTCGTTATTACCACCTAAAATAGATGTATTAAAAATTGGACATCATGGATCCAATACTTCAACATCTAAAGAATTGCTTTATGCAGTTCAACCAACTTTTGGTATTATTAGTACTTCAAAGAATAATCGATATGGTATGCCACACGATGAAGTTTTAGAGAACTTAGATGCATTTGGTGTAAACTACTTTATAACGTCTCTAGATGGCAGCATAAAACTTACGATTCATCAAGGTGAAATGAAATGGACAACGTATCCACCATAAATTTGATATAATCAACTATATGATGATAAAAAATTATGCTTGGATTTCACCAAATAATACACATTTAAATATGCAGATTCAAACTCATGTGAACACCATACTCAATGAAAAGTATGAGTTTTTTCAGTTTGATTGTAAAGAAACACATTTTTCAGATATTTATGAAGCCATGATAACACCTTCATTATTTTTCGAAGGAAAAATTTTAGTTTTATATCATCTTGACAGTATCGTTGATGAAGAAACGTATGTACAACAATTTATACAAATATTAAAACGATCATCAGATGATCTTATCTTATATGTACAATTAGATAGAACTCCTGATCATGTAGAAATGAAAAAAGCATTTGATCTACATGTTGATGTACAAAAAACAAATGCCATCAATACACAAGATATGGCATCATGGATTCAATCAGACTTACTTAAACATGGGTATGAGATGGATTTTTCTACGCAACAGTTATTTCTGGATAGATTGAAAAATCAAGAAGATACGATGTATAGTTATTTAAACATTTTAAAGACGTATAAACTTCAAGATAAACATATTACGAAAGAAGATATTATTCAAATGGTACCTACGCCTATTGAAGATAATATTTTTGAAATAGTGACGAGTTATTTAGAGAGAAATGTAAAAAAATCTTTGTTGTTATATGAGGATTTACTCATTAAACAAGAAGATCCTATTAGCATTTTATCCATGATTAGTAGAAAACTATTAGAGATTGAAGATGTTAAAAGATGTTTAAACGTAGGTCTTGATCAGAGACAGATTGCTGAAAAATTAAATATTTCAAATGGGAAAACGTATTATTTAATGAAAGAAGCTAAAATGTTTCAATCTAAAGAAATTGAAAAAACAATCCAAGATCTCAATCAATTGGATTATAAAATAAAATCTGGTCAAATAGATAAAACACTCGGCGTATATTTATTTTTAATAGGAGAACAAGATGAAAGATCATACTATCGCCATCATTGATTTCGAAACAACAGGCTTTAAAGGAAAAGAAGATGATATTATCGAAATTGGTGCATTGTTATTTTCAACGGCAAACTTTCAAATCATCGATACTTATCAAACCTTTATTAAAATTGAAAGACCGTTACCTCAAAAAATAATAGACATCACGCACATACATGATGGCATGTTAAATCAGTATGGCATTTCACCTGAGGAGGCTGCATCTGCATTATTTCAATTCATACCAAGTGATGCAATTTTATGTGGTTATAACGTGATGTTTGATTTAAGTTTTTATGAAACACTCATCAAAAAATATGTTAAACATGCATTTACAATTCAACAAGATATATTAGATGTATTAACTATTTTTAGAGATTTAAGTACGACTTCGCATAAGTTATCGGATGCTGTTTCTTATTATCATGTGACGTCACCGAATACGCATCGTGCTTTAGATGATGTCATCGCAACGTTTGAAGTATTAAAGTCTATGTATGACAAAGATAAAACTATAATTCAAACGTATATGAATGTAATTGGGTATCCACCTTTTAGATCATACTTTGGATTAAAATTACCTCATGTTAAGTATTTACCTCAACGAAGTGGCATGAAAGATTTATCTTTGGTATCAAAATTATAAAAAAAAGAATGGATTCCATTCTTTTATTTTAGACCATTGACTAGATTTGCTAATTGTGACTTATTACGAGCTACAAAGTTTTTATGAAAAATACCTTTAGCTTGACCTTTATCTAACTTTTTACTTGCGAAAGCTAAGGATGTCTTAGCAGCGTCGGCATCTTTACTTTCTACCGCACGCTCAACGGCTTTGATTGCAGTACGAACTGATGATTTGTAAGATGCATTGAATAAACGTCTCTTTTCGTTCGTTTTATTACGTTTGATTTGTTGTTTAATGTTTGCCATTGTTTCACCTCCAATTTACGCGATATTATTCTATCAAAACATGACCAAAAAAGCAACAACAAAAACTTTTTTGTGGTAAAATATGATTGTTGTGAGGTACTTAAAATGAACATAGCAAATAAACTGACACTCTCAAGATTTATCATCATTCCACTCATGGTTATTGTGGTATATATTATACCGTTTGATGAAAAAATAGGATTTTTAGACCTTTCAATTGAACAATTCATCATGTCAATTTTATTTTTTCTTTCTGCCTTAACTGATTATTTTGATGGATATATCGCTCGTAAAACGAATACGATAACAGTTTTTGGAAAATTTCTTGATCCTATAGCAGATAAAGCACTTGTCTTAACAGCATTAACGTATCTGATGTATTTAGGTGAAATGCCTTTTTGGGTAATTGTGGTTGTCTTTCTAAGGGAATTCATCGTTAGTGG
This sequence comes from uncultured Acholeplasmataceae bacterium, assembly GCA_964648785.1. Lineage (GTDB taxonomy): Bacteria > Bacillota_I > Bacilli_A > Acholeplasmatales > Acholeplasmataceae > UBA8290. The sequence goes on along the minus strand of CAZYNC010000019.1, from coordinate 9,440 downwards.
ATTAAGATTAGTTGCAGTAGAATCAAAAACCGTGATTGCAGCTGGAAAATTAGGAAAACAGAAAACAGCATGGACGATGTTTTCAATTATGTTCTTTCTGTTAAATTTACAACAATTTTCAAGTATCATAGGATATGGACTTATTTTTATTTTTGTATCCTTAACCGTTTTATCAGGTATTGAATATATTTACCATCACAAAACATTATTTAAAAACAGTTTTAAGTAATTAAACAATATTTGAGTATTATTAATTGATAAGGAGTTTATCCATGGACAAAGATAAGAGAAATCAAGCATTAGAACAAGCACTCAAAAGTATCGAAAAACAATATGGTAAAGGTGCTATTATGCGATTAGGTGATGAACCTGATCAAAAAATAGAAGCAACACCGTCGGGGTCTATTAATTTAGATATTGCCTTGGGTGTAGGTGGTTATCCTAAAGGTCGTATTATTGAATTATATGGACCAGAATCATCAGGGAAAACAACACTTGCACTTCATGCGATCGCATCAACTCAAAAATTAGGTGGCAATGTTGCGTTTATAGATGCTGAACATGCCCTAGACGCACAATATGCAAAAAAATTAGGTGTTGATATTGACAATTTGTTATTATCACAACCTGATACTGGAGAACAAGCATTAGAAATAGCAGAGGCACTTGTAAGAAGTGGTTCAATTGACATGATCGTTGTTGACTCTGTAGCAGCACTTGTACCAGAAGCTGAAATTAACGGAGACATGGGTGATTCTCATGTTGGACTACAAGCAAGACTGATGAGTCAAGCGATGAGAAAACTTTCCGGTATCATTTCAAAAACACATACAACTGCTATTTTCATCAATCAAATTCGTGAAAAAGTAGGTGTCATGTTTGGAAATCCTGAAGTAACGCCAGGTGGACGTGCTCTAAAATTTTATTCGAGTGTTAGATTAGAGATTAGACGGTCAGAATCATTAAAAAATGGAACAGATTTTATTGGTAACAAAGCAAAAATTAAAGTTGTTAAAAATAAAGTTGCGCCACCATTTAAAGAAGCTGTTGTTGATATTATATTCGGTGAAGGAATATCTAAATATGGAGAAGTATTAGATCTTGCAACCGACTTAGAATTCATTCAAAAAGCAGGAGCTTGGTATGCGTATAATAACGAAAAAATTGGTCAAGGTAGAGATAACGCTAAAAAGTATTTAGAAGATAATCCAGAAATTTACCAATTACTAGAGAAAAAAATCTTAGAGCATTATCAAATTACATATCAATAAAGAAAAAACCTTTCACAA
>CAZYNC010000019.1:3645-8051 GCA_964648785.1 uncultured Acholeplasmataceae bacterium | reverse complement strand
AAAGACAAGGCAATTTTAGTTCGATATTGATGAAATAAACTAAAAAAACTTGATTTAGATTGTTTTTGATTTGTACTTTTTTGCATCTTGAATTCCCTCTTTTCTCATTTCATTTTTTATTATACATGATTATTCATAAAGTTAAAAATATATCATTCAATCATTGAAAAGAAATGCATAAAAATGTATAATGAATGAGTAGTCTAATATTATATTTTAAAAATGGAGGATATTATGATTGATATAATCGTATTAATTATCTCCATTTTGCTAACGTTCATTGTAAGTTTAATTCTTGGATATTTTATTCGTGTTTGGCATCATGAAAAAAATATTCAAGCATCAAAAAAATTAGCAGAACAAATTGTTGAAGATGGTAAAAAAGAAGCTTCTAAATACAAAAAAGAAAGTATCATTGAAGCTAAACAAGAAATTTTTTCATTACGTAAAGAATTTGATAATGACATGAAAGAACGTCGTCAAGTTGTTATTCAACTTGAAAACAAAGTCTCACAAAGAGATGAGGCATTGAATAATCGTTCAGTTTATCTTGATAAACGGGAAGAGTCTATATCAAATAAAGAACAAAAGATTGAAGAACGTAAAGAGCAACTTGAACAATTAAATAGCAAAATGGAAATAGCTTTAAAAGAACAAGAAACAAAGCTACAAGAAATTTCTAATTTATCGGTCGATCAGGCACGTGACATTATCATGAAACGTGTTGAAGATAGTATGGCAGATGAAATCGCGAATTTTATACGCGAAGAAGAAGAAAAAGCACATGTTGAAGTTCAAAATAGAGCAAAATTACTTATGGCAAATGCCATGCAAAAATATGCCAGTGAAACAACAACTGAACGAACTGTTACAGTTGTAGATATACCTAATGATGATATGAAAGGTCGTATTATCGGTAGAGAAGGACGTAATATACGCACACTTGAAGCATTAACTGGGGTTGATTTAATTATTGATGATACGCCAAATGCTGTTGTTTTAAGTGGATTTGATCCTGTGCGTAGAGAAATTGCCAAACGTGCACTAGGCTCACTTGTATCCGATGGACGTATTCATCCAGGAAGAATTGAAGAGGTAGTTGAAAAAGCACGCCAAGAAGTTGATATGTTTATAAGAGAAGCTGGTGAAGAGGCTATCTTCCAAACTGGTATTGGTAGAATTCATCCTGATCTTGTAAAACTAATAGGTCGATTATCGTTTAGAACTAGTTATGGCCAAAATGTATTAAAACATTCTATTGAAGTTGCATTCTTAGCTGGTAAATTAGCAGCAGAATTGCACGAAGATGAAATATTAGCTAGAAGAGCAGGGTTATTACACGACATTGGGAAAGCAGTCGATCATGAAATTGAAGGTGGACATGTTGAGATAGGTGTCAATTTAGTTAGCAAATACAAAGAACCTGCGGTTGTAATTGATGCAATTGCTTCACATCACGGTGATAAAGAACCTGAATCTGTTATAGCAGTCTTAGTGGCAGCTGCTGATGCATTATCTGCTGCAAGACCAGGCGCAAGAAGTGAATCTATGGAAAATTACATGAAGCGTCTTGAACAATTAGAAACAATTTCTAATGCAGTTGAAGGTGTTAAAAAATCTTTCGCGATTCAAGCTGGACGCGAAGTGCGTGTAATTGTTGAACCTGAAAAAATTGATGATTTAGCTATTATAAAAGTTGCTAGAACAATTAAAGATCAAATTGAAGAAAATATGACCTATCCAGGTACAATTAAAGTCACTGTGATTAGAGAGACAAGAGCATCTGATGTAGCGAAGTAAAAGAGGCAAATGCCTCTTTTATCATAAGGAGAATACATGAAAGTTTTAATGATTGGAGATATTTATGGGACACCAGGACTTGAAGCCTTACAATATTTCCTTCCACAATTAAAAAAAGAATTTCAACCTCATCTTATCATCGTGAATGCAGAAAATGCAGCAAATGGTAGAGGGATTAATCAATCAATTTATAAATCATTGATGTCGTTAGGTATTCATGTTTTAACAATGGGAAATCACGTATTTGCAAATAAAGAGTTAGAAACTTTCATTGAGCATGCAAACATCGTTAGACCGATAAACTATTTACAAGCTCCTGGGAAAGGATATCACGTTATTCAATTTAACAACGAAAAAGTATTAGTGATGAATGTACTTGGTCAAGCGTTCATGAATCAACATGTTCAAAGTCCTTTTTTAAGTGTCGATAACATGTTAAAGTCCATAGATCACGATATTGCTATTTTAGATATTCACGCCGAAGCGACAAGTGAAAAAATTGCACTTGGCCATTATTTTGATGGTCGTATCGATATTATGTTCGGAACGCACACGCATGTTCAAACTCATGATAGTAGAATGTTGCCTAAAGGATCATTTTACATTACGGATATAGGCATGTCAGGACCATTAAATGGTGTTATTGGTGTCAAAAAAGATATTGTCATTGATCGATTTATTAATGGGTACTCATTACCAAATGTTGTTGCAGATGGGCCTGTTCAATTAAATGGATGGTTTGTGGATACGCAATTTAAAATACACCAACTCATTCATTTAGAGCGTGAAGAAATTAAAAAATAATGGATTTGTTATAATAGATTTGAGGAATACAATATGGATATAGATGTTTCAAAATACTTTAAACCAAATTTAAATGAAGCTAGAAAACGCTCTAGAAAAGACGTTTCTCATGATGATTTTCACTTAGATGATCACTTAAAAACGATAGGACATGGCAAAAAATATTTGATTGATACCTATGGTTGTCAAGCAAATGAAGCAGATGGTGAAACCATGGCAGGTATTTTGTCATTGATGGGTTTTGAAAAAACAACGCAAGAAAATGAAGCTGATGTTATTATTATTAATACATGTGCGATTCGTGAAAATGCTGAAAATAGAGTCTGGGGTGAATTAGGGCGATTAAAGGCTTTAAAAAGAGAAAATCCGGATTTAATTCTTGGCGTATCTGGTTGTATGGCACAAGAAGAAAATGTTGTGAATCGAATACTAAAAAAATTTCAACACGTTGATCTAGTATTTGGAACACACAATATTGATCAATTACCGCAATATATTCAAACTGCAATGTTTTCAAAAGAACGTGTCATCGAAGTGTTTTCACAAGAAGGACATATCGTAGAGAATTTACCTAAAACAAGAAATCATGCAAAAAAAGCATGGGTCAATATTATGTTTGGCTGTGATGAGTTTTGTACGTATTGTATTGTCCCATATACAAGAGGGAAAGAACGTTCTAGATTAAAAGAAGATGTTATCGAAGAAATCGTTGAATTAAAAAATCTTGGCTATTTAGAAGTTACGTTACTTGGACAAAACGTCAATGCATATGGTAAAGATTTTAAAGATCAGGATTATACTTTTGGAGATTTGTTAAGAGATATTGATTTAATTGGTATTCCTAGAGTGAGATTTACAACGAGTCACCCTCACGACTTAGATTTAAAAACAATGGAAGCGATTAGAGATTGTGAATCGATTATGCCGTTTTTCCACTTACCTGTTCAATCTGGTTCATCTTCAGTACTTAAAAAAATGAACCGACACTACACAAAAGAAACATATTTAGAAAAGCTTCAACAATTGCGTTCAATTGTTCCAGGTATTTCTGTTACAACTGATATTATTGTTGGTTTTCCTGGAGAGACAGATGAAGATTTTTTAGATACGTTAGATCTTGTTGAAAAAGCGAAGTTTGAAGGCGCATTCACATTTGTTTATTCTCCACGTGAAGGAACTCCAGCTGCTAAATTTGAGGATAAATTAGATCCTCAAATTAAAAAAGAAAGATTATACAAATTAAATGAACTTGTAAACCAAGGGTATTTAGAGGGAAATCAAAGATTTTTAGGGTCTATTGTAGAAGTTTTAGTAGACGGACCATCTAAAAATGATCCCAATATTTTAGCAGGTTATTCTCCTCATCAAAAACTCGTCAATTTTAAAGCACCTTCAGAATTGATTGGAACAATTGTTAAAGTTAAAATTAATGAAGTAAAAACATGGTATATGATGGGAGAACTTGTTCAATAAAGTCAATATTGAAAATTTTTAGTAATAAAATCATCATTTTAAGGTGTCATGCATAAGAAATATTGATAATCAAGCCTTTTTCATGTTAATATAATAATAGAATAGTCGGAGGTATGAAATATGGCATTATTACAATTACAGTCTCAAATTCAACTCAATAAAGAAATGGTTACTGTTGAGGTTTTATTGCAAGAGCTTGAAGGTTTAGATGCTAAGCAATATGTATTCGTTTTTCAAAATGCCAACTTATTTTTACCTCGCCAACTTAGAATGGATGTTTTAAGACGAATTTTAGAACCACATGTTAAAAAAACACGTCAAGAACGATA
>CAZYNC010000019.1:0-3545 GCA_964648785.1 uncultured Acholeplasmataceae bacterium | reverse complement strand
GTTGTTAAAACAGATGGTGTTCCGCTTGTTTTAGATCGTCAAACTGCGAAATTTCTCAAGTTATATGCAGTGAGTAAAAAACAAAAACTCATCCTATTACCCGATAAAAAACATTATAAAAAAAGACGTAAATTTAAAGTTCAATTAGATCAAATGAACGATATTAAACAAACTAAGAAAAAACATGGTCTCATCGGTGAATTACTCGTTCTTAAATTTTTTGGTCTTGTGTTATTTAGAACATTCTTATTTTTATTTGCTACTGCATTAGTTTTAGGTCTTTTATTTGTTGGATATGCTACTGCAAGCTATTTCTTGAATATTGATATTCTCAATACACTTAATGAACAAATAAACGCTTTTGAGATTTTAGGTAAAGGTATTCTAGATCATTTATTTGATTTTTACCGACAAATAGGTATTTAACATAAAGGAAGCTGATTTGTATCATGTCTGAAAATACAACATTTACACCAATGATACAACAATACTTAAACATTAAAGAAGACTATGCTGATGCGATAGTCTTTTTTAGACTTGGTGACTTTTACGAAATGTTTTTTGATGATGCTAAAATTGCTTCAGAAGTTTTAGATATTACATTGACGTCAAGACATAAAGAATCTAATATTCCGATGTGTGGTATCCCCTTTCATGCATCTGTGTTATACATCCAAAAATTAATCAAAGAAGGTTTTAGTGTTGCGATTGCAGAACAAGTAACGCCTCCTGGGAAAGGTGTTCTTGTCGAACGTAAAGTGACACGTCTCATCACGCCAGGTACCGTTTTAGAAGAAGGCTTATTAGACCCCTCTTACCATAATTTTATTGCAGGACTTTTCATGGATGAAGCTTCCATTGGTATGAGTTTTTTTGATATGTCAACGGGTGAAGGATATGCCTATGAATTCAGTCATATCGATGAAGCAACATCAACATTTATGTCATATGGTGCTAAAGAAATTATCGTGAATGTTGATGTTCCTTGGATAGAAGGTATAAAAAAAACAATTATAAAGCCACCAAAAAAATTCGATATTAAAGCGAGTCAATCTCTTAATCAACACATGAAAGCAAGTGTTGATATGCTTTTATATTATGTGTATCAAACACAACAACATCCTGTTTCACATATTTTACCTTTTGAACATGTCATCACAAACGATTACATGCATGTAGAACCACATGTTATTCAACATTTAGACATCTTTCATCAAGAAAAAAAACAATCATTATTGTATTATCTCAATCATACTAAAACCGCAATGGGAAGTCGACTTCTTTCTTACATTCTCAAAACACCAAGTAAAAACATTCAAACCATTGAAAAGAGACTTCTTGATATTGAAATAGCCATCCATTCTAAACAATCTCAATCCATTCATGAATCTTTTACATATGTATATGATCTTTATAGATTGTTGCAACGATTCATGTATCAAAGAGCAAATCCAAAGGATATCATTCAACTAAAAGAATCATTAAAACATGTGATTATAATTAAAGAAAAGTTAAAGGCAGCATCATGCTTTGAACAAGAAAGAGATCAGCTCAACATCGATGTTAAATTCATTGAATACTTAGAAAAAGCTATTATCGATGAACCTCCAACGTTGATTCACGAAGGTGGTTTTATTAAACAAGGATTTGATGCAACTTTTGATGAACTTTTGTTTAACATGGAACATCACGAAAGTATATTGAATGCATATTTAGAAGACATAAAGCAATTGACTTCTATTAAAAATATAAAACTTGGTTATCAAAGACTCGTTGGTTACTACTTTGAAATAAGTAAGATCCATAATGACCAAGTAGAAGCGTTTGATATATTTGAACGGAAACAAACCCTTAAAAACGTTGAACGATACACTACCCAAGAATTAAAACAAATTGAAAAAACGTACTTAGAATCTGAACAACAAAAACTTGAAATTGAAAAGGCTTTATTTGATGACATCATCCATCATATACAATCCTATTATCTAGATATTTTACAAACATCTAAAACGATTGCATATTTAGATGTTGTATTGTCACTTGCGTATGTGTTTAAAAAAGAACGCTATATCCGTCCAATTTTTAATCATGATCAAACGATTGAGCTCAAGGATGCAAGACATCCAATCGTAGAAAAACATACGAAATTTATAAACAATAGTATTTACTTGAATCAAGATACAACGATGATGTTAATAACTGGACCTAACATGAGTGGTAAATCCACTTATATGCGAATGGTTGCCATCATTGCATATATGGCTCAATGCGGATTATTTGTTCCAGCAGGTTACGCAAATCTTCCGATTTATGATGCGATTTTTACTCGAATTGGTGCAAATGATGACATTTCAAAAGGCTTGTCCACATTCATGACTGAAATGACTGAAACGAATCATGCACTAAGAGTTGCGACAAAACAAAGCTTATTACTATTTGATGAAATAGGTCGTGGAACATCAACATATGATGGAATGGCACTTGCGCAAGGTATTTTAGAATATATTCATGATGAGATCAAATGTCATACATTATTTTCAACACATTATCACGAGTTAACGGATTTAGAATTTCATCTTAAGGGATTAAAAAACTATCATGTCGCTGCAAAAAAACAAGGTCAAAGCATGACTTTTTTACATGTTGTTAAACCAGGAAAAAGCGACCAATCTTATGGTATTGCTGTTGCATCACTCGCGCATTTACCAGAAAAAATTATTCATAGAAGTCAAGTGATTTTAAAAAGCTTTGAATCCATGCAACAACAACACGCACATGATCTTTTTACGTATCAAGACAACAGCAACCAAATTGAAACACATGACCGTCTTTTAGATAAAATAAAACAATTAGACATCAATGCCATGACACCTTTAGAAGCACTCCAAGTTCTTTCAGACATAAAGAAAGATGTGGAGGATGAAGATGCCGAATATTAAACTTATGTCGCCGCAACTTGCCAATATGATTGCTGCAGGTGAAGTTGTAGAACATCCACAACACGTTATCAAAGAACTTGTTGAAAATGCAATCGATGCAAATGCGAGCCGAATAAAAATTGATATTGTCGATGAGGGACTCACAAAAATATGTGTTGAAGATGATGGTCATGGCATGGATAAAGATGATTTGGAAATGGCCATATTAAGACATGCAACTTCAAAAATTTTTGAAATTAAAGATTTATCAAACATGAAAAGTTTAGGATTCAGAGGAGAAGCGCTTGCTGCAATTGCCTCAGTATCAAAAATGAATATCACGTCTAAAACAAGTGATGCTTCAACAGGACTAAAATTAACATCTGCATCAGGTATCATTCAATCAATAGTACCGCAAGCAATGAATCTTGGCACTAAGGTAGAAATAGAACAATTATTTTATAACACACCAGCACGATTTAAATTCATGAAGTCTTCCTATCAACAACAAAAACATGTTCGACAACTTTTTATGGAATTGGCTTTATCACATCCTCATATTGCGTTTGAACTTATAGAAAATGATAAACCTTATAAGTATACAACAGGATCGAATGATGTCATGAC
>CAZYNC010000018.1:0-13184 GCA_964648785.1 uncultured Acholeplasmataceae bacterium | reverse complement strand
ATCCACATGCTACCATCATGCTACATGCTTATACGATGACACCACAGCTTTTGCACCTTAAAAAGACAAAGATGCAATTCAATCAACATCATCAAAATGATGAAAATAACGTCCACGTTATGTCGATGAAAGATGAACTTTTAGACGGTCATACAAAAGTATTATCAAGAAAAGTGCTTGCCTATATGAAAGAGGCATTAAAGACAAAAAGCGTGTTATTGTATTATCCAAGAAAAGGGTATCAAAAAGTCAATGTATGTCGTTTATGTGGTGATATACAACAATGTCCTACTTGTCATACAAAGGTAAAAGTGATTTCTTCACAACAAGCATACTGTACTACTTGTAACCAAGCATATCCACTTTTATCTACATGTCAACACAACCATAAAAACATGATGAAACCACTTGGACTTGGACTCGATTATCTGTCAAAAAATATACAAACACTCTTTACAGATCATCCTGTTTACATCATAGATAAAGACCATCCTGTAGACATCAATCATGATGAACATGCTATTTATATTGGGACGCAAAAAATTCAAGCATATATGCACGCAATCCAAACCGATACAATCATTGTTGTGTTAGCAGATCTATCATTTCATACTATAGATCCTTTAGATGATGAATCACAGTTTTTTGACCTTTTTACGTTAACGCCTCAATCACATCAAAAAATCAGACAAACGTTCATTCAAACATATGATCCTTCACATCCTATGATAAAAGGATTATTCGACCCGCTTTCTTTTATGAAACAAAAACTAGAAGAAAGAGTACTATTATCGTTGCCGCCATTAACCAAGGTCTTTCATATCATCATTGAACATAAAGAATCTTTTTTTAAAGGATATCAAACAGCACTCAAACTTATTGAGGTATTAAGACATATGGAGATACAAGTTATAGGGCCACTTTATGAGGGTATTCAACCTTTTATATTACTTGTAAAAGTGTTTGATCCTCAATTAGATCGATTTTATGACTTTGTGAAGTCGCAACACTTACATTCAAGGAGAATACAATGAACATTATCTTTTTTGGTACACCAACATTTTCATATACAATTTTAAAATCATTGTATGATCACCATAAAATCTTGGCAGTTGTGACACAACCTGATGAAAAAAAAGCCATGCCATCACCGGTGAAAACCTTTGCGTTAGAACATGATCTACTTTTATTTCAGCCTCAAAAAGTAAAAGAAATTGATCATACCTTGATGGCTCTTAATCCAGATATTTACATTACTGCAGCATTTGGTCAATTCATTCCCAATACTATTTTAAAACATCGTCCTGCCATTAATGTTCATGCCTCATTGTTACCAAAATATCGTGGTGCAGCACCTATACAATATGCAATTAAAGATGGATGTCATCAAACAGGCATTACGATTATGTATATGGAAAAAGAGATGGATGCTGGTAATATCATTTCATCAAAAGCGGTTCATATAAGGGAAGATGATACAACAACATCGTTAACACAGACGTTATCTGAAGTTGGCGCATCCTTACTTTTAGAGACGTTACCGTTGTTTGAAGGTGATCGACCAGAAGGTCAACAACAAGATCCAAACTTAGTCAGCTTTGCACCTAAGTGGAAAGCAGAAGATGAATTACTTCACCTTGATGTTGATATCAATACGTTTATGAACGTCGTACGTGCGAATGCAGCATCACCTGGTGCCACACTCAAAACAGATCAACTTACAATGAAGATTTATCAAGTTAGAAAAAATGATATAATACAACCAGGACCTATAGGATATGTTCACGTCAGTAAACATACATTATCACTATCATTACAAGATGGTGTCATTGATTTATTAGAAATACAAATTCCTGGTAAAAAGAAACTATTCATAAAAGACTTTTTGAATGGACAAAAAACCTTTTTTGAAGGAATGATCATAAAGGAGATATGATGGATACATCTAAAATCATTTTTACACGATCAGAAATGCTTGAATTCAATCGTCAAACATTACTAAGACGTGGTGTTACATTAGAATCGATCGCTGATATTGCATTCAAACAACAAAAACGTTATTCAGAAGACGTGACGTTTGAATTATGTTTAGAAAGTGTTGAAAAAATATTGTCGCTTCGCGATGTTTTTCATCATGTCCAGCTCGCTGCTGAAATCGATCGTTTAGCAGAAGAAAAAATGTTTCAAGGACCTATTCAAGACATTATTTTTGAAGATTTTGGTCTTTTTGGTATCGATGAAACCATGGGTTTAGATGTTGCAGGTTTATATGGCACAATTGGTCAAACCAATTTTGGTGATATTGATGTCAATAAAGCAGGCATCGTCAAAGATTTAAATGAATTTGGAAAAGATGACAAACAATGTCATACTTTTTTAGATGATATTGTTGGTGCTATAGCAGCAGCAGCTTCTACAAGAGTGGCGCAAATCACCAATGAAGATTTGGCATTACTTGATGATGAAGGTCACAATTTATTTAAACTTTCAGGAGAATAAGATTGTTTTTTAAAAAAAGAAGTTTCTCATCGATGTCACAGTCGGTGTTTTCTAAATTTTTTGGATTTGAAGAAGGTGTCGATATCACCAATGATGTCGCACTTTTAGTACGCAGAAATATCGTGATCAAAAATATCATTTTTATCTCGAATATTTTGTATAGTATCATGCTTTTTATTTTGTCTTTATCTAGTGCCGGTGGCGTTACAGATTGGGTGATCACGGTCCTTGCTTTTCCCGTCACTTTTATGATTAACCAAATATTAAAAAGACTTATTTATACCGATCAAGAAGATAAAACTAAACAGAGCGTTGCGATGTATGTGGCAGGGTTTTATATGTTTTTTTCTGCCATCTTAATATATGCAAGATTATATGCCATACCTCATTTTGAAACGGGTGCTTATATCTTAATTTATTATGCAATCGTCGTTATAAGTTTATATCAAGATAAACAATTACTATCATCAAGCTTTGCAACACTCATCATTTTATTAACCGCCATTCATTTAATTTGGACGTTTAATCTTCAGCAAGCAGCTCAAGGATATACTGTATTTGAATTTGTCCCAATCTTTTTAAGAACAAATGACTTTCAAGATATCGCATTACGAACCTTATTATTCATTTTGTTTTATTTTGTAGTTTATGCCATTGTCTCTATGGGGCAATATATGCAACAAGAACGAAAATTAGAACTTGTGAGAAGAAGACAAGTTCAAAGTGATTTTTCCCATATTGTTTCCGATTTATTTTCAGTTGTTTTTTCTGAATCTGATAAACGTATGGATCAACGACACGCAACACATATAAGAGAAATGAGTTTAAAGCTTGCAAAAGATGTTGGTCTTACAGATGCGAGGACAAAAGCGCTAGAAACGTATAGTACCATTCATTTAAAATTTGCAGAAATTAAAGACTTAGTAACAAAAGATGAAACGCAAACGCAATCAACTTATCAAAAATTGAAAGAAAAAACTGAATTAGGATCTTCCATTGCTAAAAGATTACAACTTGCTCAAAAATGTGAAGATATCATCCGTGCTCAAATCGAAGGGACCAATAACCAACATTTTATTGAAACGATGCAATCGATTCAAAAAACAGACATTGCTGACGTCATTTTATGCACTGACATGTATTTAACGTTAAGAGAATTAAGATCGTATAAAAGACCGATGAACCACAGCCAAGCAATGAAAATATTAGAAGGTGACTTATCGGTTTATATAGAAGATCGAATTATCGAAAGATTTGTGAAATTTCAAGATGAATACGATAACATGTTTAAAAACTTTTAATTCATGTATAATAAATAAGTAATTGAATCGTCTTATTCAGAGCTATGTAGGTGTGGTGACCGGTAACATAGCAGCAACCTATTATATATGATAATAAGGTGCTATCACCTAGGGGGAAACCCATCAATAAGAGAGAATAAGACACGATAACGTGTCTTTATTTTTATAGAAAGTAGGAAATATCATGATTAAATTATTTAGTAGTGAATCTGTAACTGAAGGTCATCCAGATAAAGTCAGTGATCAAATTTCAGATGCTATTTTAGATGCATATTTATCAAAAGATCCAAATAGTCGTGTTGCATGCGAAACAGCTGTGACAACAGATTATGTTCTTGTTTTTGGTGAAATCACGTCATTAGGTGTTGTAGACATTGATCACGTTGTAAGAGAAACCATCAAAAAAATTGGATATGATCATGACGACTTAGGATTTAATTATCAAAATGTGGTGATAGACATAAGAATCAATAAACAATCACCAGATATCGCCAGAGGCGTCGATGAAAATGAACAAAAAGAACTTGGTGCAGGGGATCAAGGATTAATGTTTGGGTATGCGAATAAAGAAACAGATACGTATTTACCTTTACCTATTTATTTATCCCATCAATTATCTAAAAAACTGTCAGAAGTAAGAAAACATGACATCATACAAGGACTTCGCCCAGATGGAAAAACACAAGTGACCGTCGCCTATGACAATGGTGTTCCATCTTACATCGATGCGGTCGTATTATCAACACAACATGATCAAAGATGGGTCAATAACCAAGAAGCACTAAAAGTTGAGATTTTGAACCATGTGATCAACCCTGTTTTAAAAGATTTTGATACAACGCGTACACGATATCTTATAAATCCAACAGGTCAGTTTTTACAAGGTGGACCGAATGGAGACGCAGGATTGACAGGTCGAAAAATTATTGTCGATACATATGGTGGATTTGCACCTCATGGCGGTGGTGCTTTTTCTGGAAAAGATGCGACCAAAGTAGACAGAAGTGCAGCTTATATGGCACGTTATATTGCGAAAAATGTTGTTGCTGCTAATTTATGTGACATCTGTGAATTAGAAATCGCTTACGCGATTGGCGTTTCTGAGCCTGTCAGCTTTTTTATAGAATGTCACAACACCGAAAAAGTCGATATTATGGTGATTAAAAAAGCGATTCTTGAAACATTTGATTTAAGACCAAGCCAAATCATCCATGCATTAGACTTAAAAAAACCGATTTATTCTAACACGTCAACCTATGGACACTTTGGCCAAGATAATGAAACTTTTCCGTGGGAGAGACTTGATAAAGTTGCTATTTTAAAGGAAAAAATATATAATAATATCAAGGACTAAGTAATGAGTGAATTATTAAAAAAAATAGAACCTCTAGAAAATAAGCGTAAAGGTTTATTTGATCAATACAAAAGAAACATGCTCATCGGCGTGATTCTGGCTCTACTTATACTTGGAATTTTTATACTTACATTAGAGCAAGGTTTATTTTTTGTTTTATTTTTGTTACTAGTACCGATTTTCTTTTTTATGAAAGCGCAAAGTTTTGCAAACAAATTTAAAACAACAATCAAAAATGAACTCGTTCATATCGTACTAGAAGATAAATTTGACGATGTGTATTATGACAGACATCAAATGATTCCTCAATCAGTGATTGATCAAACGGGTCTCGTGAAAAGACCAGATCGTTATTCAGGTGAAGATTATATAAGAGGGACTTATAAAGGCGTTCAATTTGAAGTTAGTGATGTTACACTAAGAGAACGACAAGAACACGTTGATTCTAAAGGAAATCGTACTGTTACGTATCCTGTGTATTTTAAGGGACGTTGGTATATTTATAAATTTCCCAAAAACTTTAAAGGTTCACTAAAAGTATGTGAACGCCATCCTAGAGACACAAGAGGATTAGAAAAAGTCGAAACAGAAAGTATGGTCTTTAACAAAAAGTTTAAATTGTTTGCCTCAGATAAACAATATGCGTTTTATCATTTAACGCCAATCATGATGGAAAAATTATTAGAACTTGAAAAGTTACATCGTGGAAGTATTTACTTTTATTATTCAGGAAATGAATTACACATCGGTGTCAATGATTCACAAGATTACATGGAAATTGCCTTTAGAAAAGCTATCGATGAAAAAGCAATGAAAGCTTTTGAAGGCGATGTAGATCTTATTCCAGCCATCATTAATGAATTAAAACTTACGTCAGATAAATTTAAAGAATAAAAAAAAGGAGAAATATATGGATCCAATTTTAGTAGTAGGTATTATAGTAGGGATAATCTTTATTGTTTTAATTTGGTTTATCTCACTACAAAACAGTTTTAGAACCATGCTTGTCAAAATTGATGAGTCAGAATCAGGCATTGATGTGGCATTAACACAACGTTTTGATATGTTAACAAAAATGTATCAAGCCGCAAAAGGTTACATGAAACATGAGAAAGAAACACTTGAAAGTGTTGTCAAAATGCGTCAACCTCAGCACTCAGATAACATTAAAGACAAAGAAGCATTCGCGAATGAAGTTTCAAGAGGGTTATCCGCGATTAATGTTGTTGTTGAACAATACCCAGACTTAAAAGCATCTGAAAATATTTCAAAATTGCAAACTGCAACTTTTGAAATTGAAGAAAACCTACAAGCAGCAAGACGTCTATACAACTCTAATGTATCGATGTATAACCAAAAAATCGTGACATTCCCAAATAGTGTTGTTGCAAACATGGGTAAATTTTTAAAAAGAGAATTTTTCGAAGCAGATCCTCTCAAAAGAGAAGACGTTAATTTTGAATTCTAAAAAACGCTTAATGCGTTTTTTTTTATCAAAAAATTATGTTTTGAATAATTGGTTTCCGTTGTATAAATAGCCTTTTTATAGTATGATAATAGAGATAAGGACGTGACCTATGTTTAAAAAACTTTTTGATCCATCTAAGCGATTTTTAAAGTCAGCAAGGCTGATTGCGAATCAAATTGAAGCGTTGTCTCACGATATGGAACAACTCAAAGATGAAGACTTTATGTTAAAAACGCAAACACTCAAAACACGTTATCAACAAGGTGAAACATTAAAGTCTCTCCAAGTTGAAGCATATGCACTTGTACGAGAAGCATCAAGACGTGTGACGAAGATGTATCCATATTATGTTCAATTACTTGGTGCCATCGCAATTTTTGATGGTAATATCGCTGAAATGAAAACGGGTGAAGGAAAAACATTAACATCTGTTATGCCAGCATATTTACAAGCACTTAGTGGTGAAGCAGTTCATATTGTGACAGTCAATGAATACCTTGCAAAACGTGAAGCCGAAGGAGAAATTGGCGATATTTTTCGCTTTCTAGGTTTAACAGTAGGGCTTAATTTACGAGAACTCACAAGAGAACAAAAAAGACAAGCATATGACTGTGATATCTTGTATTCCACCAACAGTGAATTAGGATTTGATTATTTACGCGATCACATGGTCTTATATGCAAAAGACATGGTGGCTCAACGTGGTCTTCATTATGCAATCATCGATGAGATCGATTCCATCCTCATTGATGAAGCAAGAACACCACTCATTATTTCAGGTGGTGCTAAAAATAATCAAAATTTATATCAATCAGCTGATCGTTTTTCTAAATCTTTAAGAGATGAAGACTATGAGATTGACGTTGAATCAAAAACGATCGAATTAACGCAATCTGGTATCGCAAAAGCTGAACAAATATTTAAGATTGAAAATTTATACGACTTAAAATATGTGACGCTCGTCCATCACATCAATAACGCACTTCGTGCCAATTATTTAATGTTTAAAGATAAAGAATACGTGGTTGCTGATAATCAAATTCTTATTGTTGATCAATTTACTGGTCGTATTTTACAAGGCCGTCAGTTTTCTGAAGGACTTCATCAAGCTTTAGAAGCAAAAGAAAATGTGACAATCAAAAAAGAAACCGTCACAGTGGCAACGATCACCTACCAAAACTTTTTTAGAATGTATAAAAAACTATCAGGTATGACCGGAACAGCAAAAACTGAAGAAGAAGAATTTAGAGACATCTATAACATGGAAGTCATTGAAATTCCAACCAATGAACCACTGATTAGAAAAGATGAACCCGATTATTTATTTGCAACCGAAGAAGCTAAATTCGAAGCTCTTGTCAATGAAGTTGAACGTAGACACCAACAAGGTCAACCTATTTTAATTGGGACAATTGCAGTAGAAACCTCAGAAGATGTTTCTATGATGCTTAAAAAAAGACGTATCCCACATGAAATCTTAAACGCTAAAAATCACGAACGAGAAGCGGATATTATTGCTAAAGCTGGACAAAAAGGTGCAGTGACAATCGCCACAAACATGGCAGGACGCGGGACCGATATCAAACTTGGTGAAGGTGTAAAAGAATTAGGTGGACTTGCTGTTATTGGGTCTGAACGTCATGAATCAAGACGTATTGATAACCAGCTAAGAGGACGATCTGGACGTCAAGGTGATCCAGGATATTCAAGATTTTATCTATCTGCTGACGATGAACTCATGGTTCGATTTGGTGGAGAGACATTTAAACAGCGTATGCTTATGTTAGAACGTTTAAATGCAGGTAGCAATGAACCACTATCATCAAAAATTTTCACAAGATTTGTAACTAATGCGCAAAAACGTATTGAAGGTAATAACTATGACGCACGTAAAAATGTGTTAAAGTATGATGATGTTTTAAGAAAACAACGTGAAATCATTTATAAAGAAAGACGCGATGTCTTACTATTAGAATCCATTGAACCACAAGTCTTACAATCGATTCAAAGAACGTTATTAAGTGAAATTAAACAGTACACACAAACGCTTGATAAAGAAGTTAAAGTCGATACAGAGGCTTTGTTTCAGCACATTACCAATACATATTTTAAACCAAATGTTCTTTCTAAAGAGATGATTGATCATCAATCTTTAGAAACGATCGAACGCGTTATTTTAGACCTTGCTAATCAAGAAATGGTATTTAAAAAAGAACATACACCAATTCAAGTCTATAACGAATTTTTAAAAGTCATCATGTTACGTGTCATTGACACTTACTGGACACAACATATTGATACCATGAGTGAATTACGACAAGGTGTATCGTTACAATCTTATGGACAAAATAACCCACTTACAATGTATCAACAAGAAGGATTACGCTTATTTAATGCGATGATTGTCAACATTTCAAAAGATGTCACAAGATTTGCGCTTCGTGCTCACATTCAAATGGATGCACAAAGAGAAGAAGTCGTGAAAAATACGTCTACTAATCAAGGACAAATGGATGCACCTCGAAAACCAAGGAAACCAAAAGTAAGACGCAATCGCAACATGAGAGGAAGACCTTTTTAATTTATGATTGAACGTTATGAACTCAACAAATGGTTAGAGTCTTTTCAAACACGAATGGATGACATTCACAAAGCCATTAAACCACATGACATACAAACGTCACTAAAAACATTATCAGATGCGATGCAAGCACCTGATTTTTGGTCAAATACATTAGAAGCTAAACGCGTGACAAAAGAATCTGCGCGTTTAGAAAAAAAATTAAATACATACCAATCACTTAAAAGCGTATTTGAAGATATTGTGATGCTTGCAGAAGAATCAAAAGAAGATGAAACATTATTTGAACTACTAGAATCTGAAATGCTGTCATTTGAGAAACACATGAAAGCCTATGAAATTGAAGTGCTATTATCGGGACCTTATGATGATCATGATGTATTACTTGAAATCCATCCTGGTGCTGGTGGTACTGAATCTCAAGACTGGGCTGATATGCTATATCGCATGTATCAACGTTATGCACAGCGTCATGGTTATAAAGTAGAACTTCTAGATTACTTGGCAGGAGAAGAAGCCGGTATCAAAAGTGTCACGTTAAGAATCAAAGGTGATTATGCATACGGGTATTTAAAAGCTGAGCATGGTGTTCATAGGTTAGTCCGCATTTCACCATTTGATTCCAACCAAAGACGACATACGTCATTTGCATCTTGTGAAATTATGCCAGAACTTGATGATGACGTTGACATTGATATCAAAGATGAAGATATTAAAATTGACGTTTATCGTTCGAGTGGTGCAGGTGGTCAATCCGTGAATACAACGGATTCAGCAGTACGTATCACGCATTTAAAAACAAATATTGTGGTAACATGCCAAAATGAACGCTCACAAATTAAAAATCGTGAAACTGCAATGAAAATGTTAAAAGCAAAGCTCATTCAAGAAGAAATTAAAAAACAAGAACTTGAATTAAAACAGCTAAAAGGTGATCAGCAATCGATTGGGTGGGGATCACAAATTCGTTCTTATGTCTTTCATCCTTACCAAATGGTCAAAGATCATCGTACAGATGCTGAAACTGCGCTTATTCATGATGTGATGGATGGCGATATTGATTTATTTATTAATGCCTATTTAAAAGCATAAGGAGGTTTTATGGAACAAAAGAAATGGTTAGGAATCTTTTTTTTAGCGGCCATTTTTTTATCGTTTGCTGCAGGATTTGTGATCAAAGATATTTTTCCTGATCGTCTATTTAGTCAAAGTTCAGATATTTACGATGCGATAACCTCTGCATTAGAAGACAATTATTATTATGATCTTGATGATGAGGCAACATTAGCGGCATATATCGCTTCTATGGAAGCTATTGCCGAAGCTTACGGGAGTTATTTTAATGATCCATATACGAGAATAGAAGCTTTTTCTCAAGTTATGGTAAACCGTGATTATGTAGGGCTTGGGATTTATATTGATATGATAGATGGATTACCGACAGTAAGAGATGTCGTTTATCAAGGTCCGTCTTATCAAAAACTATATCCTGGTGATCAACTTTTAGGTGTTAAAGATGGCGTAGATTTCACAAGTCTTGATTCTATAGAGTTAGTTAGAGCAGCACTTTTTGATTTAGCAACCATTGATCAAACTGTCAATTTTGAAGTTAAAAATGTATTAGGCGTTATTCGTGAGGTATCCATTACGTATGCACTCATATCAGATACCAATGTCACAGCACATCAATTTAGCAATACCAACATCTCTTATATATCTATACAACAATTCAATCCTTATATCGATGATAATCAGATTGGAACTGCTCAAGCATTTAAAGAAACACTGAGTTATTTAGAAATGAATGGTTTAGATGAAGATGGTATTCTCATCTTAGACTTGAGAAATAATCCTGGTGGAAGCTTAACAGCATTACATAATGAAGGAAATAGTAGTTTACCTTCAGGGATTATTCAACAATTATTACCATATGATGCATCCATCAATTATTTTTCTTTGATCGATCAACAAGGAAACATCACGCATTATAAAGGGGGTTTACTTCAACCTAAACCATACGAGATTGTTGTGTTAGTCAATCGCTTTTCAGCTTCAGCGAGTGAAGTACTAGCAGGAGCTTTACAATCCTATGGATATACAGTATATGGTGAAGAAACTTTTGGCAAATACGTCTATCAAAATCAAATTCCACTTACTGAAATTAATGATGTCAGCTATGCACTTGTCTACACTGAAGGCACATGGACTTATAAAAATCAAGTCACGATTGCAGACGATCCGATTGATGTTATTGAGACACCCACTCAAAAAATAGAAGATATACGTTATCTTTATTTTGAAGAAGAGATGAAAGAAGATCATGTTTATGATGCATTACCAAATATGATTCGTGTTATTAACCTGTCTTATAACCTAGACTTACGAACAGATGGTTATCTTGATGAATCTATTTCAAATGCCATTAAAGATATTCAACTCAATCATGGGCTTTCAATGACTGGGACAATCAATTTTGAAACTTTTCAAGTCATCTATGACCTATATTTAACAATGCAATACGATATCACATTTGACAAAGAACTTGAATATCTTGTGGATGTACTGTCGTGAAAACAATCACGAATTATCATTTTAAAGATCAAGATGTTCATCTTGAAATGGGTCATGAAAGTCTGATCGTTTCTTATGCAGTTTTTTTGAAGTACCAGCTTAAAATTGGTATGGACATAACACCTCAATTAGAACAGGCGATCAATCTTGATCTATTATTTGATCGCCTATATAAAGAAGCTAAAATCTTTTTAAAAAAAATAAGAACAACGTATGAAGTCAAGCAACATCTTTTAAAAAGCACGTCAAATTCACAGGTCATCACACAAGTCATGGACACATTAAAAACAAAAAAATATGTAGATGATCATGATTATATAAAACGATATATGCAATCTCATCCTCATTATGGTCCAAACAAAGTGATGTTTGAACTCATCAAAAAAGGAATAAAAAAAGAAGATCTCCATGTTCATCTAGATGACATGGACATATCGTTAAAACTACAACACGTTATCGATCAATGTCTATTAAAAAATCAAACGTTATCACACCATAAAAAGATCATGAAATGTTCTCTTTACGCAAAACAACTTGGCTATGAAACCCATGATATTCAAGACTATCTCTCACACAAAGAAATAAATATGCAAGATGAACTGTCATCCATTAAAATGTTTTTTATAAAGACACAAAAAAAACTTAAAGGAGACCTAAAAGAGCAGTGTCACACATGGATCAAAAAAGCGATGCAACAAGGATTTTCCTATAATGATGCCAAAATAATGTGTAAGGAGTTAGAACATGACGAGATTTTATAACGGGACTTTTTATACCATGCAAGACATGGAAACTGTTGATGAATTGTTTGTAAATGATGAAGGGATCATTGTTGAAAAACCTGATCAATTAACATCAACTATTCAATCGATTGATATGCAAGGTCAATATGTGTATCCAGCTTTTATTGATTGTCACTTACATTTAATGGGGTATGGTCAGTTTTTATCAAGACTTCATGCCAAAGGGATTCAATCAAGAGATGCTCTACTACAATTGGTGACGAAGCATCAACAAGAAAGTATGATCTACATTGAGCATTACAAACCTTCATTATACATAGTCAAAGAAGATTTAGATGACATTTCTAAAGAAGTTCCGATTTATTTACGACATGAAGATTATCACGGTATGACGCTCAATTCTAAGGCACTTGAAATCATGAATTTTTACGCTGCAGATGGTATTTTAAAAGAAGAAGATGCAACAAGAGCCCTTCAATCGATTCCTAAACATAGTATTGATACATTAACGACATTTTTACTTAAAGCATATCGACAACTTAATCAATATGGCATCATTGGAGGACACAGCGATGATTTATATTATTTTAACGGGTATCATGACACGCTTGAGGCATTTTTTAACGCGAGTCATCAACATCCATTTTATAATCATCTTCTTGTTCAT
>CAZYNC010000017.1:13929-15670 GCA_964648785.1 uncultured Acholeplasmataceae bacterium | reverse complement strand
ATCATGACACCAAGTAAAAGCGTCACCGCTCTAAATACTTCTGATAATGATTGATTCAATGTTTGAGAGATTGTTTCAACGTCGTTTGTTGATCGTCCTAAAACATCACCAAATGACTGAGAATCAAAATAAGATAATGGTAATCGGTTTAGTTTAACCGCAATTTGTTGACGCATTTGATAGGTTACATCTTGCGTCATCCCAATAAGTAAATAAGCCTGTAAGTAGCTTAAAAGACCTGCTAATGCATATAATAAAATGACTAAAATAGACATGTTGAGTAGTTCTAATTGAAATCCGAAAATGATCTCAATTGGTAATAATGCACGTCCATCTTGAAATGCATTGGCAACTTCAGATATCATAAGTCCAAGTAACCATGGCGCTAAAACTGTAAGAAGCGATGCTAGTATTGACATGAAACCAGAAAATAAGATTTTTCCAGCGTAAGGTTTTACATATGTGTAAAGTTTTTTCATGGTCCCTTTGAAATCTTGTGCTTTTTCAAAATAACCCATACCATGAAAGCCACCACGCATTGGACGTGTTGGTTTGTCTTTAGATTTTTGTTGTGGTTGACTCATCGACTTAACTCCTCCTTCGATAATTGTGAAGAAGCAATTTCTTGATACACTTTGTTATCTTTTAGAAGACTTTCGTGGGTTCCTATGCCTACAATTTCACCTTGTTCTAATACAATGATTTGATCCGCATCTTTTATTGAATTAATGCGCTGTGCAACGATAAGTTTTGTTGACTTGATTTCTTGACTTAAGGCATGTCTTAATGCTTGATCGGTTTGATAATCAAGTGCTGAAAAAGAATCATCAAAAATATAAATACGAGGTTGTTTGGCAATCGCTCTTGCGATACTTAAGCGTTGTCTTTGACCACCAGAGACATTTTTACCACCTTGTGCAATGTTGTAATCGTATTGTTCTTCAAAGCCTTCAATAAAAGGTTTTGCTTGTGCAATGGTTGCAGCTTTATCGAGTAACTCTTGATCGTCTTTGTCTTGACCAAATAAAATATTTTTCTTGACGGATCCTGAAAATAAAATACCTTGTTGCGGGACGTAACCAATTAAGTTGTGAAGGTCGTGTTGTGACATATCTTTTATGTTAATACCATCAATGAGAATAGACCCTTCAGATACATCATAAAAACGTGGAATTAAATGAATGAGTGTTGATTTACCTGAACCAGTTGAGCCAATGAAGGCAGTTGTTTGATTTGCTTTTGCAGCAAACGAAATATTCTTAAGAATTGGTTGTGGGGCATCTTGATATTGAAACGTCACATTTTGAAACGTGATTTCGCCTTGAATCGATGCAGGCAGTTCTGTAACAACTTCTTGATCTTGAATATCAATTTTTCTATTGAGTACTTCAGCTACTCTTCGCGCTGAAATAAGTGCTCTTGGTATCATAATAAACGTAAATGATAAAAACATAAATGCTAAAATCGCTTGCATCGAATATTGTTGAAGTGCGATGAGTCCACCTGGATCAAATCCATCAACAACACCTAAGAAATATTCATTTCCTAAATAGATGATTACAACAGAGGTGACACCCATAATAACAGACATAACAGGAAACATGACCGTGAGAACGCGATTAACAAACACATTTAAATCCATCGAATCTTTTGCTGCCTTAATGATTTTTTCTTCTTGTACTTTTTGTGTATTAAATGCTCTTACAACGCGTAATCCTGATAAGTTTTCACGGATGACTTG
>CAZYNC010000017.1:8904-13829 GCA_964648785.1 uncultured Acholeplasmataceae bacterium | reverse complement strand
ATAATAATCACGACGAAGAGTTTTTGCAAACTTAGAGGAAATCGTTGTTTCCATATAACCACTTCCTACCGTGATGATGATACTTAAAAGTGAAGCAAGTAGCATGTAGCCACTATAAAGAAGTATTTTTTGTGTGTCAGGAGATGCTCCTTGAGCAAGTCCGATACCTTCATTGATGAGTAGCCCTAATATAAGGGGTAAAAGGAGTGTTAAAACAGCTCTTGTTCCAACTAAAATAAAAATAATGATGATGCCGAAACGATATGGTTTTAAATATGCTAAAATTGTTTTCATAAAAACTTCTTTCTATTTATTATTGGATATTTTCTCTAGTATTCGAATCAAATGTTTTTTATCTTCTTCTCCAATCGATTGGAGAATTTCATGTAATGGTTGATAATACGTTTTTTTAGAAGACATGACGTAATGTTGACCTTTCTCGGTCAGTTTTACATACGTTTTTCTTAGATCTTGTTGATCTTTTTCTTTGATAATGAGACCTGCTTGTTCTAACGTTTGTACTTTATGGGTCACAGCAGGTAATGTTACTTTTAACCTAGAAGCGATATCAGATAATTTGATGTTTTTTAAATCCTCACAAAACCCAATGCAATACAAAACCATGATATCAGCATCATTTAAATTTTCTTCATGGGGTCTATCATAAATACCGCTACGTCTAAAAATTTGAAGTAATCGATCAATGTATTGCAATTCAGTCATGGATGTCATGATAAACCTCCTTGAAGTATGAAAGTATGATATCAATTTCATTTTTTTTCATATCATCTGTAACGTGATCTAAAATACTTTCATAATGATGGATCATAAAGTTGAGATACAAAGCATAATTTGAATCAACAACAGCATGAACACCAGTATAGATTTCTTTTTCAGATAGCTTCATTGTACCCCTTTTTACTTTAATTAAGGTATAAAAATGCCTATCAAAGATGATTTTCTCATAATCTATCATAAAGTGATGCTGCATTAAATATCGTCTTAGTTGATCAATATGATCATGAGGTAATAAAATAAGATCTTCTTTTATATCAGGACGTTGTGCTAATATATCGATAATCGTATAACTACCCATACCTGCAATCACAGCTACATCAAAAGGTTGATCAATAGATAAAAAACCATCCGTAAGATAAAAACTTACTGGATAGTTTTTTAATAGTTGTTTTGCTTTTTCAAGTGGTTTTTCTCTTAAATCTGAAGCGATACCTGCTTGGATATAACCTAAATCAAGTGCATCTTTTAAGACATACCCGTGATCTGTTCCAATATCTAAGACTGTATGATATCCCTTAATTTCCTCAACAATGTGTTGAATGCGTTTATTTCTTGCCATAATAAAATTCACGTAACTTATTTTGTCTTGATGGACTTCTTAATTTACGTAAAGCTTTTGCTTCAATTTGTCTAATACGTTCACGTGTAACACCAAATTCGCGACCGACTTCTTCAAGTGTATGATTTTTACCATCAAATAAACCGTATCTTAAACGTAGTACTTTTTCTTCTCTATCTGTCAGTGTTTCTAATACTTCATCTAACGTTTGATTCACCATTTCTTTAAGCATGTATTCATGAGGGGTAAGAGCGTTAGGATCACTAATAAAATCACCTAACGATGAATCTTCTTCTTCACCTACATGCGCTTCTAATGAGATTGGTTCTTTTGCAATGCGTTGAATATTTTGAACTTTATCTGGAGTAATGCCCATTTTATCCGCAATTTCTTCAACGTTTGGTTCACGTCCTAATTCCTGAACAAGCTGTCTTTGAATACGAATCATTTTGTTAATCGTTTCAACCATGTGAACTGGAATACGAATTGTACGTGCTTGATCTGCAACCGCTCTTGTAATGGCTTGACGTATCCACCATGTTGCATACGTTGAAAATTTGAATCCTTTTTCGTGATTGAATTTATCAACCGCACGCATAAGGCCCATGTTACCTTCTTGAATTAAATCTAGAAACAGTAATCCACGATTGGTATATTTTTTTGCGATCGAGACAACTAAACGGTAATTGGCCTCAACAAGTTTGTTTTTTGCAAATTGAGCTTTATCAATGGCATCTTTTAGACGTTGTTGATCTTCTTCAGAATAGGTCATATCACCAGATTCCATCCCATCTAATTGCTCTCTAGCATATTGACCTTCAGCCACCATAACGGCATACTTTTTCTCTTCTTCGATATTTAACAGTGGAATTTGACCAATTTCTTTTAAATACATTCTGACAGGATCATCAATTTTGACAGAATGTGCAATCGTATCTAAGTCTGTTTCTAAGTCAATTGGCTCATCGATATCTAAATCAGAAAGAGACAACTCATCTGGTTCAATGTCTAAGTCTTTATCATCATCATCTTCATCGTCATGAGATTGAACTTCAACATCGATTGTTTCCTCATCCTCTGCATCAATGATGTCTATATTCATGTTTAATAATTCTCTTTCAATTTCGAAATAGACATCTGAGTCTAGCGGTGCATACTCTAAAACAGCTTCTTGTGATACGAAACCTTCTTTACCTGCGATTTTAGATAGATTTTTAATAATATCTTGAATGTTCATTAAGATTTAGTTTCTCCGTTCAAATTTTTAATAAGTACATCTCTTTCTGACACATATAAAATGGCATTTTCGGGATGCTCTTTTCTTTTTTCGATGAGTTTATCGATACGTCTTTGCATAATGGATTGCTTGATAAAAGCAATATAGTCTTCAACCATTGTATCATTTTTTTTAAGTTTTTTGATATAATCAATATCATTTAACACATTTGATTCTAATGTTAATAAATATTCATCTTTCAATTGTTTTTTGAATACTTCTAAATCAAATTGGTCATGTGTCTCATAATGTTTAATGATTTGATATCTTAATACTGCCATGTATGAGTCTGCAAAATGATTATTTGAGAGTTCAGTAGCAGCTTTTAATGCATATTTTTTATCTTGCATCATCGCAATAATCAAACCAACTTCTGACAAAAAGTAACGGTTTGGAAGTGCTTTTTTAATGTCTTTTTTCTTCAGTTGAGGCGTGTTTATTTTTTTCGTTTTAACTTGTATAACTGAAGCATCAATATTAAGTTCAATAGCAAGTCTTTCTTTGTATAGTGATTGAATAGATGGATCTGCGTCTTTAATCATTTCAATGACATCTTCTTTAAACGCAACCATGTCATGACTATTCGTTAAATCTCTCTTATTTTTAAAGACTTCATAACGATAATCAAAAGGATCTTTTAAATGTTTCATCAACTGTGAGTTCACTGCATCTGAACCATGTTTTTTAATGAACTCATCAGGGTCTAATTGATCTGGAAACGCCATGATATCTAGTTTTACTTTTGATTTTTGAAACGCATCAATGGCTTTCAATGTAGCTTGATTACCAGCTTGATCACCATCATATGCAAGGATGACATGATCTGTCAATTGTGATAATAGCTGAACGTGTTCTTTTGTTAAGGATGTTCCCATGGTAGCGACTGTTTCAGAAAAACCTGCTTGGTCCATGGCGATAACATCCATGTAACCTTCTGTTAAAATAACACGCTTTTGTTTTCTAATTGAAGGTAGGGCTTGATATACATGATAAATTAATTGACTTTTTTTAAATAGTGGTGATTCTGGACTATTGATGTACTTGACTTGATCATCTTTTTTTAATGTTCTTCCGGATAATCCAACAACAAAGCCTTTTTCATTTTGAATTGGAAATATGACTTTATCTGAAAATAAGTCATAATATGTCCCATCTTCACTTTGACGAATTAACCCATATTTAAGCATGTCAGATACATCAAATTGTTTGTCTCTTAATAATCCATAAAGAGCATTTGATTTTTTAGGTGCATATCCTAATTGAAAGTGTTGAATTGTTTCTTCTTTAAGACCACGCGATGTTAAATACGCTAAAGCGATGCGTCCTTGTTCTGTTTTAAGAAGACTAAATTGATAAAACTTCACGGTTTCATCAAACATCTTATAAATATGTTCAAATGGATCTTTTTTAACTTCTTCGACAATAATACCTGCACGTTTAGCTAGTTCTTTGGCAGCCTCTTGAAAAGAAATACCTTTTATTTCTTTGTAAAATGTAATGGGTTGCCCACCTGTTTGGCATGACATACATTTTGCAATATTTTTTTCTGGTGAGACAAAAAAGCTTGGTGTCTTTTCTTGATGAAAAGGACACAAGCCTTTTAAATTTTTTCCTGCTTTTGTCAGTTCGACATATTCACTTACTAAATCAACGATATTGGTTTGATCGTTAATTTTTTGAAGTAATTCAGCGTCCAAATATTAACTCCTAAAATTGAATATGTTTTAATACATAACTTTCAATATCATGAATGTTGATGCGTTCTTGTTGCATCGTATCACGATGTCTGATGGTCACAGAGTGATCTTGTTCTGTCTCATGATCTATTGTAATACAAAAGTACGTGCCAATTGCATCTTGTCTTCGATATCTTTTACCAATATTTTGTGTGTCATCATAGGTAACATCGAATGTTTTAGATAGTTTTTTATAAACATCAAATGCTTGATCTTTATGTAGTTTTTTTATGAGGGGTAATACAGCAACCTTATATGGTGCAAGTGCTGGATGAATTTTAAGAACCGTTCTTGTCTCACCATCTTCTAATTGTTCTTCTTCTAAACTTTCGTTTAAAAACGTTAAGACCAAACGTTCCACACCAACTGATGGTTCTATGACATAAGGAATGTAACGTTCATTTGTTTCAGGATCTAAATAGCTTAAATTTTCTTTAGATAATGTTTGGTGAGCATTTAAATCAAAATCGGTTCGAGACGCAATTCCCCATAACTCATCAAATCCCCACGGAAATTGATATAAAATATCGGTTGTGGCATTTGAGTAATGTGCGAG
>CAZYNC010000017.1:5704-8804 GCA_964648785.1 uncultured Acholeplasmataceae bacterium | reverse complement strand
GTATCTAATTGATTTGGCATGTTGTCACCTATTTTTTAGTTTAATTTGAACATGATATTCAATATAGTTCATCAAAAATGTTTTTAATGAACGTAAATGGGTCTCTGAAATCGTTAATATTGTATCATAATTTGTATATTTCAATTGTAATAGTAAAATTAATTCTTCCATCGAAATATCCGATGGTAAAGAATCACCTTCATAAATCAATTTTGCGGAAGGAAGATGAAATCCTTTCACTTCACGTCCGTCTCCTTGAAGATTAAGATCATAACCAATTACTTTAAGTAATCGCATTATAAATTTCAATGATAATTCTCTCATATTAGAACTATAAATAACCGTCATCAACTCTTGATAAATATTTTGGTGAGGTGCATCCTCATCGACACAATGTTGAATAAGTTCTAATAATATCGCCACTTCTTTTAATGATTCTATAGATGCTTTTATTTGTTGGAAGTCATGTATAATCCGTAATTGATTGACAGGAATAAGTCCATCTTTTTTTGTAACATCAAATTCAATGTGTGTAAAATATTGAGATGCCACTCTTAATGGAGACGTCATTTTTTGTGCGCCTCTAGCATGTAAAGTCATTTTACCATGTGGTGTATATATATAAAGTAATCGATTGGATTCTAAATATGGCATGACTTTATAAATAATACCTTCAATCACGCGTTTCTCCATACCCAAAGCGCATCACATCTTGCATTTTATTGCGCCAATCTTTTTTCACTTTGATCCATAGTTCTAAATGCACTTTTCGATTGAACGTTTTATTTAGATCTAAGCGTGCAAGTGTCCCAATTTCTTTAAGTTTAGCACCTTGTTTTCCAATTAAGATTTTCTTTTGAGACTCTCTCTCTACAACAATTAATGCACGTATGTCTAGTGTCTTTTGTTTGGTATTGTCTTCGATGTGTTCGATGACCACAGCAACCGCATGTGGCACTTCTTCTTGTGTCAATGTTAATATCTTTTCTCTAATCCATTCTGACATGATTTGATGTTCTTTTTGATCAGACTGATAATCTTCTGGAAACATAGGTTGTTCTTCATATGCATGCTGTAAAAGCTCTTGTTCAAGTTGATTAAGATGTGTTTTTTCTTTAGCTGAAATTGGAATGACAGCATCAAAGTGACCTAAAGACAAATAGGACATGATGAGTTGATCAATGTCTGTTTTACTTTTTAAAGTATCAATTTTATTTATGACTAAAATTAAAGGTATCCCAAGTGATTGAAAGCTTTGATACAATTTATGATCGGTTGGATGTTTTTTTCTATCAACAACCCAACATAAAACATCCACATCTAATAATGCTTGATTCGCTGTTTTTACAATGGTTTGATTAAGTATATGTTTAGATTCGTGAATTCCAGGAGTATCGACAAATACTAATTGAAAATCAGGTGTCGTTTTGACACCTAGAATTCGATGGCGCGTTGTTTGAGCTTTATCGCTTGTAATTGCTATTTTCTTTCCGATGAGTGCATTGATAAGCGTGGATTTACCGACATTTGGTTTGCCCGCTATACCAATAAATGCAAAACGGTGACTCATGTATTAAGTGTATCTTCAAACTTAAATCCGTATGGAAGTAGTTCTTCTTTTGTCATTATTTTTGTTTCACCTAATAAATTTGCAAGTGTGATCGTACACGTATCTGGTAATAATTCAAACATGACTTGGCGACAAGCTCCGCATGGTGAAACAGGTTTATTATGATCTGCAATAACGGTGATAGATACAATATCTTCTTTTTTATAACCTTGGCTATATAAACTAAAAATAGCACTACGTTCTGCACAATTTGAAAGGCCAAAAGATGCATTTTCAATATTTGCACCATGGATAATGGTGCCATCTTTCAGTAAAATAGCGGCACCTACTGGATATTTTGAATATGGTACATATGCCTTAAGTCTTGCTTTCTTTGCTTCTTCAATCATGTTTTTCTCTCCAATCCGGCCAAAGTGAGTATCTTTTCCTGCTCTTCAAACATGACCGTTTCTTCTTCAACTGTATGATGATCATACCCTTTGACATGCAAATATCCATGAACTGCTAAAAAGGCGATTTCTCTTGCTTCTGAGTGTCCATATGATAGTGCTTGTTCTTGCATGTATGTAAGATTAATAAAGACATCACCTAATGTATCCAACATCGGCTCATCACAAGGAAAACTTAATACATCTGTCGGTTTATCTAGTTGTCTATATTGTAAGTTCATCTTGTGCATGTCTTCATTTGTAATGATAATAATATTAAGTGATTTTTCTTCTTCAATAAATGAAAAAACATGATTTAACACATCTTGATAGTGTTGAATATCCACTTGTGTCTGATTATATAGGTTGATGGTCATTATGTTTCATATCTTTCTAAAATACGTTGAACAAGCGGATGTCTAATCACATCAATATGATCAAACTTGATTATCTTAATATCTTTTACTTCATGAAGTTTTGTTAAGGCATCTTGTAATCCTGAAGGTATGCCTTTAGGTAAATCAGTTTGACTCGGATCTCCTGTAATAAGCATTTTTGAAGAAAATCCAAGTCTTGTTAAAAACATTTTCATTTGTGAAACAGTCGTATTTTGAGCTTCATCTAAAATCACAAATGCACGTTCTAACGTTCGACCTCTCATGAATGCTAGGGGTGCAATCTCAATGATTTGACGCTCAATCAGTTGATTGGTTTGTTGAATCCCTAACATATCATATAAGGCATCATAAAGTGGAATTAAATAGGGATCAATTTTTTCTTTAAGATCTCCAGGTAAAAATCCTAGGTTTTCTCCCGCTTCTACAACTGGTCTTGTTAAGATTATTTTTTTAACTTGATTAAGTTTGAGTGCTTGAAGTGCCATGGTGACACCTAAAAATGTCTTTCCAGTACCTGCAGGTCCAACACCAAATGTTAAATCATGCGTTGAAATAGCATCAATATAGTGTTGTTGATGAAAAGTTTTCGCAACAATTTGTTTCCCTGTATAATTTGTATAAATAGGTTTTCTATGTTTGTATAAAGACAATAAATCATGATGTTGTTGTCTTTCAACACTTTTGATAACATACATAATATCGCG
>CAZYNC010000017.1:0-5604 GCA_964648785.1 uncultured Acholeplasmataceae bacterium | reverse complement strand
GCGTTTTTCTTTGCGTTTGCGCGCTGTTTCATTTTACGATCAACACTTGGTTTAATGTAAAATTCTCTTTTGCGGGCTTCCGCGAGGGTGCCTGATTTCGATACATCACGTTTAAAACGTTTGAGTGCATCTTCTATGGATTCATTATCTCTAACGACTGTTTTTGCCATGTTCAACCCTCCCTTCTAGCAAAGTTTGATGTCATAAAAATGTCATTAATGTTTGGATCGCTAGGACGCCAGCAATTTCACTTGAATAAATGAGAGGTCCTAGAGAACGGTTTTTTACACCTTTTGTCAGTAAATATTGTCTTTCCTCATCATGAAGCCCACCTTCTGGTCCAATGATAATCATCACAGGTTCAATAGATTGGTCTTGAATGATGTCTTGACTTTTTTCATCAAAAAGATAGGTATTGGATAATAATTCGATGTCTTTGATACTTTTTTTAAACAATATAGCAGGAACATCATCTCGATGTGCCAGTTCAGCTGCTTCTTTTGCGATCATTTGATAACGTTGTATCTTATTCTCACTTGGCATGTCTTTTATCACAGAGTGATGCATTGGCACACATATGATGGTATCAACGCCGGCCATCGTTGCATATTTCACGGTTGTTTCTAGTTTAGGATGTTTTGGTAATCCTTGAACTAACACAACGTGACGTTTGTTGATTTTATTGAGTGATTCAATGATACGATAGGTTACTTTTTCATCGACCGTTAATTCAACTAGGTAACATTGATCTTGACAAATGATAACCTGATCCCCAGTTTTCATCCGCATCACTTTTTTGATGTGATGTTGATCTAATTCACTTAAATTCGTTGAACCTTGAGGTATAAAATACCGCTGCATTGGTTATCTTAAATTATTTGATAATAATACAGCAACGATCACAATAATGGTTAAGACCACGGTACCACGTGTTAAAAACAATTCAAGTCCACGTGTTTTTCTCTCTTTAAATAGCTCTGATTTCTCACCGCTAAATGCACTTGAAATATCATCTGATGATTGTTGTAACATGACTGCACCGATTAATAAAATCACTGCAATTAAAGCAATAAAATCTACCCAAATCATAATATCCTCCGTAAATCCAATTCATTATAACAAAGTCAACCTTTTTTGTCAACGAGAGAGCCGTTTTCTAAATGCATCACGTTTGATGCCAGTAAATCAATATCTCGTTGATGATGGGTTGCAATAATGACGGTTAATTGATGTCTTTTAAATAAAGCTTTTAAATTTGGAATTAACGTATCCTTTAATGGTTCATCTAAGTTTGAAAATGGTTCATCCATGAGGAGTATTTTAGGTCTACTTGCAAGTGATCTCGCGATTGCAACACGTTGCATTTGACCACCTGATAAGGTATGTGGATACATATCCTTATATGATTCTAGTTCAATTTCTTTCAATAATGACATCACATAAGGTTTTAATAGTGCTTTGGGCATATGATGACAACCAAATGCAATGTTTTGAAATACTGTCATATGAGGAAACAGGGCATAATCTTGAAAGATTAGCCCAACATGTCTTTTTTCAGGGACGATACATTGACCATCTTGTGACACCATACAATGACTATCAATATGTATCGAACCTTCTTGAGGGGTTTCTAATCCAGCAATGATTTTAAAAAGTGTCGTTTTACCTGATCCTGATGGTCCTTGAATCGCTAAAATCTCTCCTTGATTTAAATGTAGGGAGAGGTTTTGAATGACTTTTTTATCACCGTATGAAAATGTCAATTGATCAATCTCGAGAATCATGTGGTTTCCTTCCCAATGACGTTACGATGAGAATACATATAAACGAAAGCAATATTAACGTTAAACTTGCAAAAGACGCTTTATTAATATCTTCATTGTTCATGTAGGTAAAGATTAACGTTGATAACGTTTGTACATTGAATGGTCTGAGTAAGAGTGTCATTGGTAACTCTTTTATAATATCAATAAAACTTAAAATAAATCCAGCAATAAGACTCTTTTTTATCATTGGGATATCAATTCGTAACAAGGTTGTCCATTTTCCTTTTTTTAGTGTATAGGATGTTAATGCATGATATGTACCAATGGATGTATATTGATTCGACACTTGTTTGTAGCCGATTGCAAAAAAACGGAAAACAAGTGCTGTGATCAACATCCATATACTCACAGATAAGACAACATGTTGTGTCGACAGTAGTTGATAAAGAGGTCTAAAAAAACGATCCAAATTGATATAAAATATATAATACATTAACGCCATCATCACACCAGGCAAGGCATATCCAAGAATTGGAATAGCCACGATATTGTGGATGATTTTAGAGTTTGAAAATCGTTTTGCATTGGCAATGATAACACTAAGTAACATGATCAATAAACTTGTTAATAACGCAATGCTTATCGTCCATATTAAAGCTTCAAACCAAGGTCTTAGATCACTGAGTTCAAACGATTGAAGGATGTTTAAAACAAGTTCTATCAAAGGAAGTCCTAAGCTTAAAAACACGATGATCCATAACGGGGTTATATATAACCATGTTTGTTTAATCGTGAGTTTTTTAAGATATCGTTTTTCAGTTACCTTATTGATATCTTTTTTTGTATCTTTTGAAAACACCTTATACAAACTATACACAATCAATACGATCACGATATAGCCAAATGCTAAGTATAAAGCAGACGTTAAATCATTGAGTTGAAACCAAGCATCAAATATGCCAACACTTAATGTTTTAATGTTTAAGTATTTTGTCACACCGTAATCATTGACGGTTTCAAATATGATGAGCATCGTTGAGGATATTAATGTTGGTAACATCAACGGTACATATATGTTTGTGATTCTTTTAATTAGCGGTACACGAAGCATTTTAGCAACATCAATATGATGTTGATTACGGGTTCTAAAATATGTACTCAATGGAATGTATACATATGGAAATAATGAAAGGGTCAATACATATACAGCCATACTCATAGAAAATAAATTAAGTTCTAGTGATATACCCATACTCAAAAAAAATCGATAGACTCTTCCACTAAAAGACAGCGTGTCTACATAGACATAACTTAAGATATATGCTGGCATAGCAAGAGGTAAATATAATAATATCGATAAGATACTTTTACCTTTAAAAGATGTTTGGGTCATGATGTATGACGCATAATATCCGATACAAACAGTAAAAAAACTTACACTTAAGACTAAGATTATCGTATTGATTATATATGAACTTAATAAATTAGAAACGATAAATGTCCATTTGATTGGGTCATCAAAAAGTTTTGTCACAGATAAAATCATAGGTAATACCATGAGCAAAACGAAGACTAAACCTAAAACTAAAAATGGAGTTGGTCTCGTGAATATCTTTTTTATTTCCAGCCAGCTCCTATCATGAGTTCAAATGCACGTTCATGATAATTACCTAGTTGAGATAAATCTAAAGTTTGACGTTTAAAAGTTCCCCACTCTATCAAGAGTGGTTGCCATGTCGTATTTGGATTAACTGGATATTCATAATTCACGTTAGTAAAATGTGTTTGTGCAACATCACTCGTTAAAAATCTTAGTAGTGATTGTGCGCCTTCTACATTTTTTGCATGCGTAACAATCCCTGCAGCACTTAAATTAATGTGAGCACCACTTTCATTTTCACCTTGATTTGGAAAGAATACACCGAGTGACTGTCCAACTTCTCTTTCATAGGCATCATCAGAGTTTAATAATAATCCCATGTAATACGTATTCATGATGGCAATATTTGCACCTACATTCGAGGCAACTAATTTTGCTTGATCGCGATCATTTCCTGCAGGATCACGATAGAAATTAGAAACGAATCCGTTTAGAATTGACTGTGTTTTTGTTTCTCCTTCAACCATCAATAATGATGCAATCCAAGAAATATTGTATAAATTTGAACTTGTTCTTACTGCAATTTGGTCTTCCCAAGAAGGATCTGCTAATTGTTCATATGTGGAAAGCGTTGATGGATCAATACGATCTTTTGCATACATGATGACGCGTGCTCGCATTGTAAGTCCATACCAATAAAAGTTAGGGTCATATAACCCTTCATCGACTTGATTAAGCATCGTTTCATCTTCAAAAGATTGTAGCAATGATAAGTTTTTTGCACGTGCTAAACGACCAGCGTCAGCAAAAATTAAAACATCTGCAGGTGTATCTTCACCTTCATTGACGAGTCTAGATATAAGTTCATCCGCACTGGCTCTCACGATATCCAATCGGATACCTGTATCTTCTGTGAATTGATCAAATAAAACTTGATCAGTGTCATAATGACGTTCTGTATAAATCACGATCACGTCTTCTTGAGATTGACATGACATGAGAAGTATCGTAGAGATAAAGATTGTGAATGTTAAAACTATTTTATTCATATGTTCTCCTAAATCAGTTACTCTTATTTTACTAAATAGTACGCATGTGTTTCAAATGATATTGTAAAAGAAAAAAAGCAAGTTATTCCTTGCTTTTTATTCAAAATGTTTCATGCCCATTTCAGAAAACATTTTAACTTTAACTTTTGTGTTTTCCATGTTGTCATTTTTACTGAATTTTTTATTGTCGTCAAGTTCTATCCAATCTTGTCCTTTTTGATGTTTTAAATAATGAATAACATCATAAAAACTATAGCCATCATTTTGATTAAGATGATACATTCCAGGTAAATAGGATTCTACTAAATCAATGAGAGCATGACACGTATCATCTAAAAACATCAATGATAAGTATAACCCTTTAGATGCTGACATGACACCACGTTGCTTCATTTGTTCCTGAACAAAAGAAAGCATGTTATATCCACCAGGAGCATCACCAATTTGCCATGCAAGTCTTACCACATAACTATTATCAGGATTGATCTCAAAACATAAATCTTCTTGTTTGATTTTATCGAGTGCAAAAGAATCTGTCCCATCAGGTCGATCATAGACTTGATAAGGTGCCTCTACTTGTTTTCCACTAAATACTTTATAACTTGATGTAAACACAAATTTTTTCTGATGTTTTTTTGACCATGTTAAAAGATATTGTGTCATAGATTCATCGGACTTCGCTAAATGCATGATCACATCAGGATTGATTTTATCGACATAATCATGGACATTTTTTTCATTTGTTATATCAACATCACTTCTTACAAATGGAAATCCCTCATGGTTTCTTAGATGAATGATGTTCATGAGTCTTTTACCAATAGTTCCTGAAGCACCTGTTACAAGTATTTTCATAATCCCTCTTTTAGACATACTTTTTTATTTCTTATATAATGAGTATATCAAATCGATTGCAAGCACGTATAGAAAGTGAGAAAGAACCCATGAATTCACAAAAACCAACATTTGATTTCAAAAAAGAAGATTTCAAACATCACACCTATGACAAAGTACGCTACGGAGATACCGACCGACAAGGTCATATCAATAATGCGATGTTTGTTAGATACTTTGAGACCTCAAGAACTGAAATTTTATATAATCCAGAACATCCTTTACACGAAGACAACACGTCATTTGTGATTGCAAACATGAATATAGAGTTTTTACATGAAATACATTGGCCTGG
>CAZYNC010000016.1:2970-16544 GCA_964648785.1 uncultured Acholeplasmataceae bacterium | reverse complement strand
TCACTTGCATCAACTAATACTTGGTTGAGTTCCTCTAAATAACCATCTAGTTCATCTCCAGATAGATCTTTGATCGTTGCAACAACTGTTTCAAAATCATAATTCTCATCGTAAGTAGATACCGTCTTTGCAAGAATATATGCTCGCACTTCTATATCTAAATCGGCTGCCTGTTCTAATATGTCATTTTTTACGGTCTCTCCTAAACCAATAAATAAGAGTGGCCCTCTATGTCCTCTAAGACGTCTTAACCGATATGTCGATTCTTCATAATCTTGTTCATCTATATCCATTGCTAATTCCATGAAAAGTTCTGTTTCTTTCGCAGAAGAATTAATTGAGAAAATGCTAAATGCAAACAAACTGATCCCTATGACAATCATCAAAGAGTAAATGATTTTTTTCATATAAAATCTCCTTTTTTTTATTTTTCTGTACATCTATAATACGTAAAAGTTCAATCAATTATTGGAAATCTGAAGAAAAATTGCGTCTTCGTTGAAATTGAAATTGGAAAGTTTCTCCCTGATCTGTTTCACCCTCTACATCAACAACGATGCCTTGATCAAGTCTGATATTAACTTTAAACGATCCTTCACGCGTCATGGATTGCTCAATAATCACATACTGTATATGCATCGTTTTTTTAACGAATGAATATTGTGTGATCAACTTGATTTCAGAAGCATCTTTTTCATATATTAGTTCAATAATTGGTTGATATAAATTATTTCTGGTTAACTTAAAACTAAAGGATAAATCAGATACGTTTTCACCAGTCTTTAAAACATCAAATCGCTTTTCATCTGAGTCATATGTAATATTAAGTCGAGCATTTATTGTAGTTACTGAGACATAAAACTTATGATGGTGATCTTTTAACTCAGTATAACCTTTCATGGTAACATCGTCATAGTTTGCTTCAAACTCAAAAACATCTTGTTTATAGTTTTGATATTCTTTTCTTACATCCATATCAAATATCACTTCTGACTGAGAGAACGTTTGAATGCGAACCGAAAAGCGTTCTTGCTGATTTTCAGTTCTTTTTTGTTGAATAACTTTTTGTTGTGTCACAACAATATTTTCTACGTAACGCAAATAAGAAAGCATATCTATAATTTCTGTACTCGTTGGTATAGTTGATGAAAGTGATGTTGTTGAAACGATACTATCTTCTTCATCCATTGACATGACAAGACTCGCTGTAAGTCCTAAGACCTCTTCGTATTCAGTAAACGCATATATTTGTGATGACGATTGTTGATAGCTAAAAACAATAACGCCTATCATAAGAAACAAAAAAGCTGAAAACTGTAACATAAAAGGAGATTTTTTCAATGTATAGTGTTGTTGTTTATGTGAAATTGATAGTTGCGACATAATATTTTTTGAAACATCTGGAATATCGGCTTTTTTAATGTGTGCTTTAAGTTGTTTTTTTAGATGCATTTGAAAGTACCTCCTTCATCGTTTTTAATGCTTGTTGATATCTCCAAAGCACTGTTCCAAGTGGCATATCAACAATCAGTGCAATGTCTTTAAATGTCATAGATTCAACGACATGCATATAGACAATATCTTTGTCTTCCGGTTTTAAATGATTGAGCAACCATAAATAATCTTGAGCAACTTGATGTTCATCAAGTGCTTGATAGACCGTGATTTCATCAAATGTGACCGGTTTTGTCTTTCTTAAATGATCGATCGCTAAATTTCTCGCCATCGTCGTTAAATAGCTCATACTATTTTTTTGTTGGTCAATATCTTGAACTTTATTGATGAATTTCATATAGACTTCTTGCATGAGATCTTCAATGAGCATCCTATCTTGAATATATTTTTTCAAGGTGAAAAACACTTGTTTAGATGTCAAGTGATAGAACTGATCAAAATCTTCAAATTGACCTTTTTGAAAGGATTGAATGTATGAAGCTATTGTTGCCATAGAATGTCCTTACATTTATATTACGATAAATCATATACAATTATTGGAAAAAAATAAAAATAGACACTTTTTCAAGTGTCTATTTTGCAACAATATTGACAAGTTTATTAGGGATGACAATCACTTTATAAATCGTTAACCCCTCTAAGTGCTTGATGACATTTGGTTCTTCTTTAGAAAGACGCTCTAATATCTGTTGTTGTGTGTCTCGTTCAACTTGTAGTTTTCCTCTTAATTTTCCGTTAACTTGAACTGCAATTTCAACGATTGATGCGAGTGTTTTTGCTTCTTCATAGGTGGGGAAATCTGAATAGATGAGTGCCTCGTGATATCGAAGTTCAACTTCATTTAATTCTTCAGTAAGATGTGGACAAATAGGATTTAAACATTTCAAGAAATTTCTTGCTTGATTTCGTCCAATTTTTTGATGTTTATACACGTCATTAACAAACATCATCATTTGACTAATAGCAGTATTAAACGCAAGTTTTTCATAATCTTCAGTCACTTTTTTAACCATTTGATGATAACTCATGTCTAGTGCATCTTGATCGTCTTCTACGACAAATTCAAACATTCTATAGACGCGATCTAAAAACTTTTTCGCGCCATTTAAGCCTTCTGAAGACCATGGTTTATCCGCATCAAGTGGTCCTAAAAACATTTCAAACAAACGTAAAGCGTCCGCACCATATGATTCGATTACATCATCTGGGTTAACGGTATTTCCTAATGATTTACTCATTTTCGAATGATCTTCTCCTAAGATCATCCCTTGATTAAATAGCTTGGTAAAAGGTTCTTTGACGGATACATATCCGAGATCATATAAAAATTTTGTCCAGAAGCGTGCATACAATAAATGACCGACTGCGTGTTCCGTACCACCAACATATAAATCAACAGGTAAGTAATAATCAAGGATATCTTTTGCTTCTTTAGAATCGAGTGGAACCATGCCAAGTGGACCTTTTAGTAAGTACCCCATGAAATACCAAGAACTTCCGGCAAGTTGAGGCATCGTATTGGTGTCTCTTTTGACAGGTTTACCTTCATACGTTGTATAAACCCAATCTTTAGCATGGACTAAAGGACTTTCACCAGTACCACTTGGTGTAATATTATCCATCACAGGCAAGGTTAGTGGTAAGTCTTCATCTTTGAGTAAATGGATGTTGTCATCTTCATCAAATACGACTGGAAATGGTTCACCCCAATACCGTTGTCTTGAAAATACCCAATCTCTCATTTTATAGGTGGTGTGTGCATATCCAATGTCTTGTTGATCTAAGTAATGAATCATCGTTTTTATCGCATCTTCATTATGAAGACCGTTTAAAAAATCTGAATGTATATGGGCACCATCCCCTGTATACACGCCCTCTTCATTATGTTCAATGACAGAGATGATGTCTAAGTCAAATGTTTTTGCGAATGCATAATCTCTTTCATCGTGAGCAGGTACTGCCATAATCGCACCAGTTCCATATTGAGGTAAGACGTAATCCGCAATCCAAATAGGGATTTTTTTATGGTTCACTGGATTGATCGCATAAGCACCTGTAAAGACACCAGTTTTATCTTGTGTCTGGTTACGTTCGATATCTAATTTTTGTTTTGTTTTTTCTATGTAAGCTTTCACTTCAGCCATTTCATCATCAGAAGTGATATGTAAAACTAAAGGATGTTCAGGTGCAAGCACCATGTAGGTTGCACCAAATAATGTATCAGGTCTTGTTGTAAAGACTTGAATGATGTCATGAAATTGATGAACTTTAAAATCCACCATAGCGCCAGTTGATTTTCCAATCCAATTGCGCTGCATATCTTTTAAGTATTCTGGCCAATCTAATTGATCTAAGTCTTCTAATAAACGATCGGCATAGGCTGTAATTCTTAAAACCCATTGACGCATCGCTTTTTTAACGACCGGATGATGTCCACGTTCTGAAAACATCTGTCCATGTTCATTGACAATTTCATCATTGGCTAAAACAGTCCCTAAGGCCTCACAAAAATTAACTTCAACATCTTTTAATACCGCTAAGCCTTGTTCATAGAGTTTTTTAAAAATCCATTGTGTCCAATGAAAATAGTCAGGGTCTGAAGTCGCGAGTTCTCTGTCCCAATCAATGCCTTTACCTGCTCGAATCATTTGTTGTTTAAAGTTTTTAATGTTTTCGTATGTAAATGTTTTAGGATCTTTTCCTGTTTTTAACGCGTATTGTTCAGCAGGAAGACCAAAAGCATCCCAACCCATTGGATGCATGACATTATAGCCTTGCATACGTTTGAATCTAGAGATGATATCTGTTGCTGTGTAACCTTCGATATGTCCTACGTGAAGTCCTGCGGCACTTGGATATGGAAACATATCGAGGACATAATATTTTTGTTGATGGGCATTTACGTTGGATTTAAATATTTTTTGGTCAAGCCAACGTTGTTGCCATTTGGTTTCAATCGTTTTTGGATCATATGCTTTCATGCTTGTCAACTCCTTGTTAGCATGATTTATTATACAAAAAAAAGCAACTTTTTAAAAGAAAAAAAGCGATTACTCGCTTTTTTTGTTATTTGTTTTCTTCTAAGTAACGAACAATATCGCCAACTGTCTTGATGGCTTGTGCTTGTTCATCTGAAACTGAAACATCAAATGTATCTTCTATTTTCATGATGAGTTCAACTGCATCGATAGAATCTGCACCTAAATCTTCAGATAATCTTGCTTCCATTGTAATGAGGCTTGCATCAACGCTTAACTCTTCTACAATGATGTCTTTGACTTGATCAAATACCATGTTATTTCCTCCTTATAAGGTTAACGGGAATATTATATATAAAAGGTTACGTTTTGTCAACGAATTATGATTCTATGTAAACTTGATCGCGCTGTTCTTTATGTCTTCCATAAAGTTTTGTAAGCATGGCAATTTTGCGTTGTAACTGCAACGTAAAATCTTTATGAACAGTTCGATAACGCCAATTTTTACCAATCGTTGAAGGTTCATTCATACGACCTGCATCGCCTAATTCTAAATAATCTTGAAATGGAATGATCGCTATCTTGGAAGGACATTTTAATGTTTCTTTGATGAGTCCATACGTGACACTTTCTCTTGATCCGGTATTGGTATATCTTAAGACGTGGCGTTTGGTATGTGCACCTAAATGTTTAAACCATGATTTTGTTGTTTCGTTATCGTGAGTTCCTGTATAGGCGACTGTGTTTACTGGAAATCCATGCGGAAGAGAGGCGTTATTACCTTCATCATAAAGTGCAAATTGGGTAAGTTTCATGCCAGGAAATCCGGTATTTTTTAAAAGTTCTATGACGCGTGTCGTTACACGTCCAAGATCTTCTGCAATAATATTAAGATCTCCTAAACGATCACGGATGGTTTTAAATAAGTCATATCCTGGACCATCTAGCCACACACCATGTCTTGCTGTTTTTTCAGAGGCAGGTATGCTGTAATAATGTTCAAATCCAATAAAATGATCAATACGAATCATGTCATAAAGTGTTGATTGTTGTGCCATTCTTGATACCCAAAAATCATACTCTGTATGTTTTAAATATCCCCAATCATATAATGGGTTCCCCCATAACTGACCATCTTCTGAGAAACCATCTGGTGGTACACCTGCAACATGGGTCATTTCTTTTTGTTGATTAAGTTGAAAAACTTGTGGTTGGGTCCAAACTTCACTTGAATCATATGCTAAATAGATGGGAATGTCCCCAATCATGTGTATGCCTTTTTTATTGGCATAAGCTTTTAATAAAAACCATTGTTGATAAGCTTTAAATTGAAGAAATTTGTGAAACTCAATCTCTTCTTTTAATAAATCATCATAATATGTTAAAGCATAATCATAACGCATTTTAATATCTTCTGGCCACGTATTAAATGGTTTTCCATCAAAAAATTTTTTTAGTGCCATAAAAAGCGCATAGTCATGTAACCATGATGCCTGTTGATTTAAAAACTTTGTATATGCTTTATTTTTTTCAAATCGTAAAAAAGCTTTTTTTAAGATAGGCAAACGGTCCTCATAAAGAGCACCATAATTGATATCTTTAGGATTGGGTTTATGCATGACAATATCTTTTTTTGTAAGTAATCGATCACGTACAAGCATATCTAAATCAATAAAATAGTGGTTAAGCGCATTTCCAGAAAAAGTTTGATAAGGTGAATCTCCGTAGGATGTTGGTCCTAATGGTAATATTTGCCAGTATGTTTGTTTTGCTTTTCTTAAAAAATCAACGAACTGATAGGCTGCTTCGCCAAATGAACCAATGCCATATGATCCTGGTAAACTTGATATGTGAAGCAAGATGCCGCTTTGACGCATAAAATCCTCCGATGTATCCCTTGATACCGTGGATATTGTAGCACAAACAAAGAAAAAAATAAATAATGTTAGCGGTTTCATAATCTTTTATTTTTCTGATTTCTTAGTCATGATATAATATTTTTGGAGTGTATATATGAACAAACATGCGATCTATCACCAAGCAAAATCTCATTTAAGTTAT
Source organism: uncultured Acholeplasmataceae bacterium (assembly GCA_964648785.1). GTDB lineage: Bacteria > Bacillota_I > Bacilli_A > Acholeplasmatales > Acholeplasmataceae > UBA8290. The sequence continues at coordinate 10,050 of CAZYNC010000016.1, read as the reverse complement.
GCCTATGATAAAGAAACGCTTCATCTTTTACTACAAACTGATAAAGATGATGATCTATCCGTTTCCCTTATTCATGGGGATCCTTTTGAATGGAAAGACATTGATGGTGTCTTTAGTTGGGTACATACAATAGAACCCATGAAAAAAAGATACACTGATGATTTATTCTCTTTTTATTTTTTAGCCATTCATCCATTACATAAACGCGTCAATTATGCATTTTTAATCAAAACCAACACGCACACTTTTTTATACGGAACACAAGGTCTTCATGAAGTAAAAGATGGTGTTTTATTTAAAACTTATGATTTAAGTCATTATTTTAATTTTCCTTATGTGAATCACGAAGACGTGATGGACACGCCTCTTTGGTCAAAACATATGGTTTGGTATCAAATATTCCCTGATCGTTTTTATACAGATACGCCTCAAGTTGATTGGTCTATTGAAAAAGTACATAACGATCTACAAATGGGAGGCAATATTAAAGGCGTCATCTCTAAAATACCGTACTTAGCATCACTCGGCATTCAAGGTATTTATTTTACACCTATTTTCTATGCGTCTTCTATGCATAAATATGACACGATTGATTATCACCTTATAGACCCACAATTTGGTACGAATCAAGACTTTAAAACGCTTGTAGAACTATGTCATCAACATGGCATTAAAGTGATGTTAGATGGCGTTTTTAATCACTGTGGTTTCTTACATCCGATGTTTCAAGATGTTGTCAAACATGGTGAAACTTCTACGTATAAAGATTGTTTTTTTATTCATGAATTTCCGGTTGTAGATTTTGAATTAAATGCTGATGGAAAACCTAAAAAATATCAAAATCGTAAAAACAGATATGAAACCTTTGGATTTACACCGATGATGCCAAAATGGAATACATCAAATTCTATCGTTGAAACGTATTTGTTAGATGTTGTCACATACTGGATCAAGGAATTTGATATTGATGGATGGCGTTTAGACGTATCAAATGAAGTGAGTCATGATTTTTTAAGAAAAATAAGAACTGAAGCAAGAAAGATTAAAAAAGACATTTTTATTTTAGGTGAAAACTGGGATAGTTCACTTCCTTGGTTATTAGGGGATCAAATGGATGCCGTGATGAATTATGACTTAAGTGTCCCATTATGGCGATTTTTAGAACATCAAACTGATATTAAAACATTGAAACATGACTTGCATCGTTATTTAGCAAGAACGCCTAAGCATGTGATTGAATCAATGTTTAACCTCGTATGTTCACATGATACAATCCGTATTAAAAAACGTTTAGAAGACAATCCAAATCGTATGAAAATAGCATATCTACTCATGTTTATACAAGCAGGATCGCCTAATATTTATTATGGTGATGAGGTTGGGATGACTGGATTTCATGATCCCGATAACCGTCGTCCTATGCTTTGGGATGCGTCACTTCAAGATTCATCTATGTTATCGTTCATGAAAACTTTAATTCAACTTAAACAAACCTTACCCATAATGTCGACACCAGATCTTGACATTGAGGAAAAGGATAACATCATGGTTATAAAAAAAACGTCTCAAGATCAAACACTTTTGCTTTATGTCAATTATCAAGATAAACAACTAGATCACCATGTCGAATTACCTGAACTAACCACCTTATTGACTTCAGGTGATATCCAAGCACCATATAGTTTTGTATTGGGGGTAAAACATGAAACCAACCATTCGTGATGTTGCGAAAAAAGCAAACGTCTCTGTATCCACTGTCTCACGTGTGATCAATAAAAAAGGGTATGTTCATGAACATACTAAAGTCCTTGTTGAAAAGATCATTGCAGAGTTAGGGTTTATTCCAAACCAACTTGCAAGATCATTAACGAACCGAAGTTCTAAAATTGTCGGGGTTATTGTGCCACATGTCGGTCATTCTTTTTATGGTGAATTACTTGAAGGTATTGAAGTTCAAGCATCAACGTATGGCTATAAGATCATGTTTTGTCACACGCAAGATGACCCAAAAAGAGAACTTGAGTACTTACAATTTTTTGAACAGTATAATATTGAAGGTTTAATTATCGCGTCTAATTTTACGAATACAGAAAAACTACTTGAACTTAATATCCCTGTTATTACAGTGGATCACATATTAGATGAAACGATCCCTTCTATTACCTCGAATAATATTAAAGGTGGTCAATTGGCGGCGAAAAAACTGATTGAACGCGGCAGAAAACATATGTTAGTTTTTAGAGGCCCTTCTTTCTTACTGACCACGCACGAAAGAACAACAGGGTTCATTACCGAGCTAGAAACGCATGGCATTCATGCAGATATTTATGACATGGATTTAATCAATCCGGATATCTTTATGATTAGTGAAATCATTCAATCAAAACCTAATGTGGATGCAATCTTTTGTTTTTCTGACACACTCGCGTTCGTTGTTGTTAATATGTTAAAAGAAAAAGGTATTAAGATTCCCGAAGATATTGCTGTGATCGGTTATGACAATACCCCACATGCCAGATGGATGTCACCAAGTATTACCACGATTCACCAATCCATTAATTTTATGGGAAAACAATCTTTTGTCTTACTCAACAAACTGATTCATGGGGTAGAACTTGATACGCTTCATGATATTATTGATGTGTATTTAGTTGAAAGAGAAACTGCATAAAAAAAGCGCATTGCGCTTTTTTTTATAATTGTTGATCATCAATGCTATCTAAATAAGTTTTTAACGGCTTCATCAAATTTGCAATCATGTTTTCATCAAATGGTAAAGGTAAATCATGATGTTTTAATATGTCACTAAATGTCATCGATCCACCGACTTTACACACACTTAAATACGTTTTTAATGCGTGTTCCTTATTGTCTCTATATGCTTTCCAAAAATGAAATGCAACGACTTGTGCAAGTGTGTAATCAATGTAATAAAATGGATCTGAAAAGACATGGATTTGTCTGTACCAATACGTCCCTTTATTTAAAAATGCATCATCATCGTAATCTTTGTATGGTTGATATCTTTTTTCTAGTGTACGAAACCGTTGTTTTCTCTCTTCTTTTGATAAATTTGGGTGTTTATAGATGTCATGTTGATAGTGGTCAATAAGTGCCCCGTAAGGTAAAAAAGAAATAGAGTCAGATAAGTGTTGAAAGTAATACTTTTGTGTATCTTCTTTAAAAAATAATTCCATCCATGGCCACGCTAAAAACTCCATACTCATTGAATGAATTTCAGCTGCTTCTAATGTTGGATGTCTATATTCTGGGATTAAATCTTTTGACACATACATTTGTAGTGCATGTCCAGCCTCATGCGTTAAGACATCGACATCATGCGCTGTTCCGTTGAAATTCGCAAATATAAAAGGATATCCGTAGTTTGGGATAAGCGTTGCGTATCCTCCAGATTCTTTATGTTCTCTAGAATCTAGGTCTAACAATTCGTGTTGTCTCATAAATTGAAAGAATTGATCAATGGTTGGATCCATTTGTTGATACATCGTTGAAGCAGCTTCTAATAACGTCTCTTTATCACCTTTAGGTTTTGCACTACCTGAAAGAAATTTGATGCCTAAATCATAACTTTTTATGTCGTCTAAATGAAGTCTTTCTTGTTGTCTACCTATGAGTGAAGCAACATAAGGTACAACATCTTGTTCGATTTGACGACGGTATACGTCAACATCTTTTTCAGTATAATCAAGTCTTCCTAAGCGGTCATAGCCTAATTGAACAAAATTGTCATAGCCTAATTTTTGCGCAATAACATGTCTTACATGAACGAGTTGATCATAAATATCATCGAGTTCTTGTTCTTTTGACTCAAAGAAACTAGATACTGCAAGTTGAGCTTGATGACGCGTATCTCTATCTAGAGATTGCATGTATGGTGCCATCTTTGATAAATTTAAAATGTTGCCATCAAACTCAATACGAGCGGATGCAATCAATTTAGAATATTCTGTTACAAGCTTATTTTCTTTAATTAAATCTTCTTTGATTGAAGGATGAAACGTTTTAATTTGTTGTTCATATTTATGAAAAAATAACGCACCAAAATGTGTTTTTAATGACTCTTTTTGAGGAAGTAATAAAATCGTATGAATGACTTTTTGAAAAGCTTCCGTAATGGAAGGACTATGTTCGTCAAAGAAGTTTCTTTCAGCTTCATAAAAAGCATCACTTGTATTAAGTGAGTATCTGATGTTTGCGAGTTGGGCCATGACATCAATATCATCTTGAAGTTTAAAAAAAGATTGAATATGGTCAATGATTGTTCTGAGTTGATGCTCTTGTTTTAGTTGTACAATAAGATCTTCTGTTTTTTCTAATAATGTATGAATATCAGGACGTTGATACGGTATGTGCTTAAATGTCATCTATGTTCTCCTTTGTATGTAAAAATTGCAATTGATAGTGGTCCTAATGTCACCGAAACATGATAAGGTTTTCCGTGTCTAGACTCATCATAAGTTTGAAGTGGCGCACCGTTATAAAGGTTTGAGCCATAATAAGCATCAGCATCACTATTGATAACTTCTTCATAAGTCCCTGAAAGCGGCACTCCCACTTGATACCCATGATGAACATTCGGTGTCATATTCAGGATCACAAGCATGTGGTGATGTTCTGAATGTCTCATAAAAGCAAAGACACTTTGATCATGATCATCCACAACAAGCCATTCAAATGTATCAGGATATTGATCACGTTGATAAAAAGCATCATATTGTTTGTAGACTTGAATTAAATCTCTTAAAAAGTGATTACCTTTACGATGGGCTTCATAATCAAATAAATGCCAATCAAGTTCGCGTTCATAAGCCCATTCACTAAACTGAGCAAATTCCCCACCCATAAATAATAATTTCTTTCCTGGATGGGTGGTTAAAAGTCCTAATAGTAATCGCCAATTCGCAAACTTTTGAAAGTAATCACCGGGCATTTTATTGATGAGGGATCCTTTCATATGCACAACTTCGTCATGTGAAAATGGCAAAATAAATGACTCATTAAAGGCGTACATCAAGCCAAACGTGATTTTATTGTGGTGATATTTGCGGTAAATAGGATCTTCTTTGAAATACCTTAAAACATCATTCATAAATCCCATATTCCATTTAAAGTTAAATCCTAGTCCACCATGTTCAAGAGGATGTGTGACTTGAGGAAAATCAGTTGAATCTTCTGCCATAAATAGAAGTCTGTCATCTTTTTTATATAACATCGAAGATGCTTCTTTTAAAAATTGGATTGCACCTTCATTTGTTCCTATATGAGGGTTTCCTAAGTAAAAAAGTAAATTTGAAACAGCATCAATTCTAAATCCATCAACATGATAATAATCAACCCAAAAAGATAATGCTGATTTCATAAAACTTTTTGTAATCCCTTTATAAAAATCTAAGTTATCCGTTCCCCAGGTGACATTTTCTCTGCGCAGTTGATCATCAAATTCATAAAGAGGTGTACCATCAAAAAAAGATAACCCATGTGCATCTTTACATATATGTCCTAATACCCAGTCCATGATCACGCCAATACCTTGTTGATGACATTGATCAATGAAATACATCAGATCATGAGGTGTTCCAAAGCGTGACGTAGCAGCAAAATATCCAGTCCCTTGATATCCCCAAGATCCATCAAAAGGATGTTCATATACTGGCATCAATTCAATATGGGTAAATCCTTGTTCTTTTACATAAGGGATTAATGTATCCACGAATTGACGATAACTTAGGTATTGTCCGTGATCTTTTCGCCATGAACCTAAATGGACTTCATAGACGAACATCGGTTGATCGTAAGGTCTTTTTTTATGCGTCAAATAGTCTTCGTCGTGCCACTGATAGCCATCAAGTTCGTATACTTTAGATGCGGTATGCGGTGGTTTTTCTGCATAAAATGCAAAAGGGTCAGCTTTATGTAACACTGTCCCTGCATACGTAATGATTTCATATTTATACATAGCATCATGATGATGACCAGCTACTTTTATTTGATAAACGCCTTGAAAATGAATTTGGTGCATGACATGTTGATCACCTTGAAAGTGATTAAAACTTGCAATGAGTCTAACTTCTTTTGCATTTGGTGCATACACGGTAAAGACAGTCTCATCTCCTGTGATATGTGCTCCAAATAATGTATGGAGTTGATGGTGATTCCCCTCAAAAAATGTTGTCATCATGTGATCATGGATCATCATGTCACCTTACCTTTTTTCAAATATATAGACACCTAAATGCTTGATCTCAATATGATTTTCTACTGTTTTTGTTGGCATTGTTGATACATGTAGTATACATGAAGTTGTTGCGATTGTATAGGGGGATGAATGTGTTTTAATGATGATTTGAAATGCCCGATGTTCATCTTGAAGATCGATTACGATATGTCCATCTTTAATGTAATAGTCTCTTTTCATATGGACGGTTTGCTTTTTAAAGGCTGCAAGTTGTTTAAATAATGATGTGTGAGGACCTATTTCATAGACGAGTTGATTAATGTGATCTGGTGATTGATAGGAGTTTTCTACGCCTTGTTTTGATCGATACATTTCTTGACCGGCATGAAAGAACGTCATACCTTCACTGAGCATGACAAGTGCGTTTGTAAAGTCTTGATATTGTCTATATAAATTAGGGTGTTGTCCATCTTTTTTTTGTTTATCAAAAAGGGTCATGTTATCATGACATTCAACATAATTAATTGAGTAAGAAGGATCTTTAAAGACATGCGGTGATCCTTTTAAAAGTAACAATAAATCTTCTATATCTACCTTCCCACCAGTACCATAACCGAGTTTTGGTCCGTGTAACTCACCTTTAATGTGGTTTCTAAAAGTGTCGTTAAAATGTGCAATGTTTGGCATGTGATGATGATTTTGTTGAGATGCTTTTTCATGATCTTTTAAAACATCTCCCATATGCCATCCTTCACCGTATAACAAGATATTGGGTTTGACCAAAGATAGTTCTTGATGAATAAGATTCATTGTCTCTACGTCATGTAATCCCATTAAATCAAAACGAAAACCATCAACATCGTATGTGTTTATAAAGTGTTTAA
>CAZYNC010000016.1:0-2870 GCA_964648785.1 uncultured Acholeplasmataceae bacterium | reverse complement strand
CCCATTAAATCAAAACGAAAACCATCAACATCGTATGTGTTTATAAAGTGTTTAAGACTATCAATGATTAGTCTTCTCACCATGTAACGTCTACTTTCAACTTCGTTACCACAATAGGATCCATTACTTCTTTGGTTGTGTTCATCATGACGATAAAAATATCCTGGGACAAGATGATCATAGGGATAGGTCTCCATATCAAAGACATGGTTATAAACAACATCCATGATAATACCAAGTCCTTTTTGATGGATAGCATCCATCATGTGGATACCCTCTAGCAATGTGTGTTTAGGTTGCGTAGGTTGAGAAGAAAACCAAGGTTGAAGTGCAAAATAATGTTTTGGGTTATATCCCCAATTATAAAATCGAGATTTATAAATTGGATCTACCCCTTCAAAGTCAAAAATAGGTAATAATTGAAGATGGGTAATCCCTAAATCAAAAACGTATTCTAAAAATGAATAGCCAAGTGTTTCATCATGTTCATCTAACCCTAAAAAAAGACCTTGATGCTCTATAGAAAGCGTTTGGGTAACATCACGCACGTGTGCTTCGTAAATAATTGCATTTTGTTTGTCTTGTTTGATGCTTGCTTTTTTCGCTTGATAAGATGAAGGTATCACAACACCGTTTCTAGTATCGGTCATTTTTAAATAAGGATCTTGAACCTTTTTAAACGTATCGACAAGTCTTACATCAAAATAGTAAGGTTCAAATGCGAGATCACCTTCTACTCTCGTGTGATAAATAATCCCATTTCCTGTCATCGAATACAATTGACCTTTAACATTCACTTTTATTTCTTTTGCAACAGGACTATAAACATAAAATTCGGTATAGTCTTCATGATATATAGCACCTAATGGACCATCATATTGATACGTTTCATTAAAGTGATCTGTTAGTGTCACAAGTCCAATTTGTAGCGGAATTGTTATCCCATTGATACTAATTTTATCAGCTTGTTGAAGTGGAATTGATGTTGCTGAATAGAAATATTGATTCGAACCGATTGTTTGATCATATGTGCATGGAATGTTTAAAATGGATACATCATGGATGTATCCATCAAATTCAATTCGGATGTAGTTGTGTGCATCAATAAATGCTAGCATGTGGTTATAATCCAGACGGGTGTTAATCCGTTGTAAGTTCCATCGAGTTGTATGGATTCTTGTGTAATTTCATTAACGTATGTCCCTTTTTCAAGAGGTATATTATTGAGTGTGACACCTTCGATATTAAATAAACCAACCATTTTGACGCCATCACGTTCATAAGATAAGACTGCACCACCCTCTTTATCGTGTACTTTAAAATGACCATGTTGATTAAGTGGATGTTTTTTGAGTCGTATTAATGCTTGTAAAAATGGTGTGATATCTTCATGTTCTGACCAATCGATAGGATCTTTATCAAACAATGTTAAATGCTTGGTTGACATGACTTCAACGCCATTGTATAACATTGGTGTCCCTTTGAAGAAAAAACTCATTGCAAGCATGTTTTTAAACATGACATCGTCTTTTACTTTTGACCGTAATCGCGCTTTATCATGATTTTCAAAGGCACGTAATTTGATGTAATTATTTGGATACATAAAGTCTTGTTTTTCAACAGCTTCTAAATAAGTTTTTAATGACACCTCTCCTTTGAGATAGCCTTCATATTCATCATCGATATCATAATCATATCCGATATCAAATACTTGATACATTTCACCATCACTATGGGCTTGATGTCCTAGTGAACGTATATATTGTATAAAATGTGGATGAACGGATTCTGTTAGCCAAATGTGGTTAGGTGAGACTTTTTCAACAGCTAATCGTGCTTCTCGCCAAAAATCAAGTGGCACCATTGGAGCGACATCACATCTAAAACCATCTACTTTATGTGCCCAGAATACTAAATTATCGATTAAATAAGTCCATTGTTTTGGATCTTGATAAGTTAAGTCAGTCACATCTGACCACTCTCCGATACGATTAGCAAACCCACCATCTTCGTTTTTGTAAAACCATTCAGGATGTTTTTTTGTTAAGAGTGAATCTCTCGATGTATGGTTAAAGACAATATCTAACATCACTTTTAAACCTTTTTGATGCGCATCAAAAACGAGTTGATCAAAATCTTCCATAGACCCTAATTCTTCTGCAATGCCATAATAATCTGAAATGGAATACGGACAACCATCCACACCTTTACGACCTATATGTCCAATTGGATGAATCGGGAGTAAATATAAAATGGATACACCTAAATTCGCGATACGATCTAAATCGTTTCGTAATGCCTGAAATGTTCCTTCTTGAGAATATTGTCTTGGATAGACTTGATAAATGACTTGATTTCTTAAATCAAGATTCGTTTGTTTTGCCATAAAGGCCTCCAACTTTTTATAAATTTGAAGAATGTTATTGAATTTCTTTTAATTTCCACAACTCATCGTTATATTGAGCGATGGTACGATCTGAAGAAAAGAATGATGAGTTCGCAATATTAAGTAATGTTTTCTTCGCCCATGAAAGACTATCTTTAAACCATTCATTGGCTGTTTCTTGTGCACGCACATAAGCATCAAAATCTTTGATTACTAAGAAATAATCGTTATTTAATAAATTACTTAAAATAAAATCAAAATGTTGTGGATTCGGTGTTAAAGTTCTAATGAAGTCGAAAATGCGTTGTAATGTTTCATTTTGATCATAAATCGCTTTTGGTTGATAATGGTTTTTTTGATAAATCTCGGTGACTTCTTCTGCTGTTAAACCAAAGATAATCGCATTGTCTTCTCCAGCCTCTTCCACGATTTCAACATTTGCACCATCTAAAGTTCCAAGCGTGAGAGCACCATTCATCATGAA
>CAZYNC010000015.1:12223-16940 GCA_964648785.1 uncultured Acholeplasmataceae bacterium | reverse complement strand
AATTGTAAATTTTTTGAAAAAAATTTACAATTGAGAAAGTATACATTTTAATCCTATTAAACTCTCGATTTCAAATTTAGAATCAGAGGGTACATGAATAAATCCACATGGTATTTGCAAATCTAACCTCATCATTCTATAAAACAAATCATTGCATACATAAGTACCCGCATGATAACTATGAGTATGTGCTATATGAGAACTATCTAATATCTCTTGAAAACGATCAAGTGGTAAAGTAGTTTTTATTGCGACAGGACCATCATCAATAGGTTGATTTACAGGCTGAAATCCATTTGCATCAGGAATTCTAGCATGCATCATGTTTAATGCAACATGTTCTAAATGCATGACTTTATTAGGTCCCTCACCTAACATCATGATCATATCATAATGTTTATGTGATAAATAGTCCCGTAACTTTGTGAATGCAAATTGATATAAAACTGGTAAAACAAGTACATCGACGTGTTCTAAATGAATTTGATTTGCTAATTTAGAGGATTGATTTTCTTTTCGACCATCAAACGGTTCAAATGCGGTTAATAAAATCTTCATACATGCCATTTTGTTAAATGAATATAAGGAAATCCTTTGGCACCAATAAAATAGGGTGTCGTCAAGAGAACGAAAAAATCAATGGTCATAATATGGACAAATTGATCGGTTAAAAATAATTGAAAATAGTCGCTAATATTACCAAAAATGATACCAATGATGCCCATTAAAAGTAATAGTATTGGTAGTATGATAAACATTTTTTCTTGAAATGGTTTTAACGATTTTTGTTTGCCTTTTAGTAGCAATAAGCCTGGAATAATTGCAAATGCACCTAACATAAATCCGAGTCCAAAAAGGATATAGATATAGGATTTTTGTTTTTCGTAAGTTGATAACACGAATACATAATAAATTGGGAATACCCCCAGCATATTAAAAACCATCACTAACAGTGGATCACCCTGAAGTTGAAATAAAGCTAAGAAATCGAGTGTTACAGATCGATTAAAAACCATACTAATGAGGGAATACGTGACAAAAACCACATATAAAATCAATAATTTTTTGTTCATTTAAAACTCCATTTATTGTTTTCTTTATCGTATTTTATGTGAAATAAGACGAGTTGTCAACTCATTGATGTATACATGCTATAATTTGAATGAAAAGAGGATATATGAGCTTCATTAACTTTATTCGACTTTTTAAAATGATTTTTAATAAAAAACAATTGCCAAATCTTGCCTGGATTGAAAAAAAAGGGCTTCTTTTTGTTAAAATTGCTCAAACATTCGCGCTTAGAATCGATTTTTTAACTCCAGAAACAACGCTCCACTTACAACAACTCTATACTCGAGCTCAAAAAAAATTCGATACGATCGAAGACATTAGAAAACAATTTCCATCTGAATTAATAGAAGAAGTTGCTAATTTAGAAGAACAACCAATTGGCGTTGCATCGATAGGTCAAGTCCATCGAGCAACACTTAAAAATGGAGATATTGTTGCGATCAAAGTCATCAATAAAAACTTAGAGAAAAAATTTTTAAAAGATGTACGCTCTTTTAAACGTTTTATCATGTTCATTACATTCTTTTATCCTAAACTTCACAAAGTTGCAGACCCACTAGGTGTTTTAGAACATATTGAATCTTACACACTTGCTGAACTTGATTTATCAAGTGAAATTAAGCATACACAAATATTAAAAGATATCAAACATCAATACGAAGAAAAATTCGATTTTACAACACTTGCTTTTCCTCATTATTACGAGAAATTATCCAATAAACATGTATTAGTTTCTAATTTTATTGAAGGTAAACCTGTTGATCAATTACTACGAGATAAAGAACTTACTCAAAAAGATATGCTTGATATTTTCAGATGGCATGGGTTTTACATGTTTATTGTAGGAACTTTTCATGGTGATATTCACCCAGGTAATATTATTTTTAATAACGGTATTCATACGCTTGTTGATACAGGTGCACTCAGTCATGTCTCGCCACGTATTCAACAAGGTCTGTTTGAATTTATGAAAGCATTATCTATGTATGACTATCCTATGTGTGCAAAAAAATTAAATCAAATGGCTTCTGTTTCGATAGAAGGTAAAGCATATGAAAAGTTTGAAGGTAAATTACTTCACTTATATCAAGACTTTGCACATAAAAGTGTCAGTGAAGTAAGTTTAACAAAACAAATGATGCATACAATTCGTTTAGGTGTTTTATCAGGAATGACATTTGAAAAAGGTATGTTTCCTATTATTAAAAGTTTGATGTATTTAGACGGTATTGTCTTACAAGGTGCTCCTCATATGATACTAATGGAAGAAATGCGACAGTATATTAATGCATTTGAAGAGGCGAAACAACATGGCTAATATTGCGATTATAGGCGCTGGTCCCGGTGGACTTGCAGCTGCTTTATTGTTATTAAACCAAGGACATCAAGTGACTATTTATGAAAAAGATGATCGCGTTGGTGGACGTTCAAAGCGCTTAACTTTTGGTGACTATCATTTTGATTCTGGTCCTACTTTTTTTATGTATCAACCTATTTTAAGAGAGGTTTTTGAAAAATCGAATTTAGATTTTGATCAGAACATCAAATTACAGGCACTTGATCCACTTTATACATTATATTTCAAAGACCGTATCCTTCAACCTTCAGCTGATATAAATAAAACAAAAGAAGTTTTTGAATCTGTGTATCCTGGTGGCGGGAATGATTATTTGAAATGGTATCAAAAGCAAACAACCAAATTTAAACGAGTCATGCCGATTTTACAAAAACCATTTCCAAATATATTCCATTTTTTACGTGCGGATGTTTTAAAAGGTGCACCTGTCTTACATCCTTTTCAATCCGTTTATCAATATTTATCAAAAATGATTGGTCATGATGACCTCATTCATACATTGTCTTTTCAAGCAAAATATTTAGGGATGGCATCTTTTGAAGCACCCTCTGTCTTTACAATTCTTCCATACTTAGAACACATGGGAGGACTTTATCATGTTGAAGGTGGTCTGAATCAAGTTAATGAAACAATGGCAAGACTATTTGTAGAAAAAGGTGGAAGACTACATCTAAATTCTAAAGTTGAATCGCTTTGGATTGAAAAAAATACAGTAAAAGGTATCGTAACAGAACACTTGAAACATGCTTATGATGATGTCGTCTTAAATGCTGACTTTGCCTATAGTATGCTTAATATGACAAAAGAAAAAGAAGTTAAAACGTATCATCATAAAAAAATCAAGTCGATGTCTTATAGTGTTTCTGCATTTATGATGTATCTTGGACTTGATACGATTTTTGATTTTGATCATCATAATGTTTTTTTCTCAGATAGTTATGAAGGTTATTTAAAGAGATTAATGTCTGAATCTAATGACTTATCAGACATGAGTTTTTATATGCATAATCCATCAAAAATTGATACCACACTTGCACCAAAAGGTCATAGTAGTCTATATTTACTTGTTCCTGTTCCAAATTTAGATGCTGATATTAATTGGAAAAAAGAAAAAAATACATTGAAGAATCAAGTATACGACATCATTTCTCAAAAAACGGGTATTGATATTCGTCCCCATATTATAATGGAACAAATACTAACACCTCAAGAGTGGCAAGATGATTTTCATGTCTATAAAGGTGCCGTATTCAATTTAACGCATGGCTTTAATCAAATGTTACACCTTCGACCACAAAATAAATTCAAACAATTAAAACATCTTTATTTAGTCGGCGGTGGTACCCATCCAGGCAGTGGGTTACCAACGATTTATCAATCAGCTCTTATTACTTCAGGTTATTTAAAAAGAAAAAAGCGTTCATCAAAGTGACGCTTTTTTTGTTTTCCAAGTTAAATTCAAAATCGTATTTGTATGATGCCATAAATGGTCTTGATAGCGTTCATTTAAAGCAACTTTTGTAGGCTTGTTTGGCTTTCTATCACTGACATAATCATAGCCTTTTAATGTACCGTCAATAAGATCAATATAAGTTTGTGTAGAAGCTTCTGGTGTAATACCTCGTCTTGCTAGAAAACGCCATATTTTTTGCATCATTCCCTTTGTGTCTTTACCACCTAAATCTGTATGCACTAGACCAGGATGCACGGCACAAGCAAAGACGTTTGTATCGACAAATCGGTTGAAGGCTTTTGTAAATAATAAATTGTAAAGTTTAGTTTCACTATAAGCAGCCATTAAAGAATACTTTTTAATACGTTCGATGCGATGTTCATGATATTTTGCAGGTTTATGTGCATCACTAGAAGTCGTAATAATCATCCCGTTGGATTGTTCTAAAATCGGTAGTAATTGATGTGTCATTGTCACCACGGCTAAATGATTGACTTGAAATTGCATTTCATGACCCTCTGGACTTAACACAAGACGACCAGGTACAGTTGCTGCATTATTCACAAGAACATCAATTTTTTGATGTATTTTTTTGATGTTCTCAGCTGCTTTTATAATATCTTTAGTGTGACTTAAATCGGCCTGAATGAGATCATAAGGTGTTTGTAATAATGGTTTTAACAGGTCAAGTCTTTCTTGACTTCTTGCAACACCAATGACATGGTGACCCTCTTGATTAAGTCTTAACAACAACGCCCTTCCAATACCTGATGTGACGCCAGTAATAACGATTGTTTTCATAAATACTCCTTATTGTTATTATAAAAAAAACGTGA
>CAZYNC010000015.1:0-12123 GCA_964648785.1 uncultured Acholeplasmataceae bacterium | reverse complement strand
TAAAGTTTTTTGATAAGCATCCACTTTTATGATGTGTCCTGTAGTTTGAATATAACGGTGGTTTTTATAATACGTCATACTCACTTCTTTATGTTCATGAATGGCTTCTAATAACGTGTAGTTAAGAAGATCATATTGATCTTGTGTTAATATTTTCTCTGGTTGTATGCTTAAGGTTTGTTTTAAATCTTGAATCATCGATGAAAAACCAGTTAAAGCATCAAATGGCATCCATTTAATAAGGCCACGATCTTGATAATGCTGGTTACTCATGATGGCCACCTACCATGTGATTGCGTGCTTTTAGTGTAGAGGCTTCAAGTTCACTTAAAACACGACGAATACTATTTTTGCCAAACCTCATTTGAATCGTGTCTACAGTTTGTTCAAGTTTTAGTTTTTGATCAAGTGATGCTTGGTTTTCAAAAAGGGATAGTTGTGTATAGGAGATTTTTTTAAGATGCGACACACTAACGTGAATACGTCTAATAGGTTCATCATCATAAGCACTATCAAAAATCATCATACAAACATGAAAAATCACATCTGCATGAATCGTTGGATGTTCTAAAGTAAATTGTTTACCAAACCCACCACCAATTTCTTTGCTAAAACTAATACCTAATGAAATTGTTTGCGCCGTCATATGGGCTAGACGTAACCGTCTTGCAACCTCATCGACGGTTTCTCGTATAATGATTTTAATATCATGACCATGATAATCTCTAAAAAGGACTTGTGACTGTCCAAAACTTTTTTGTCTTGAAAATAAAGACGATTTATCTTGAATGAGACTTGTATCGATGCCATGTGCATGATAATACATTTCTTCACCGATAATGCCAAAATGATGCTTGAGTAAACTTGGTTGACTATGTGCAAGATCATCAACATTTTTGATGCCTAAGCGTAATAAGTTTTTTTCCATGCGAGACCCTATCCCCCACATGTCGGATAAACGAGGAAGTGTCCACAATTTTTTTGGAATATCATCATAGTCCCAGGAAGCAATATAATCAGGATGGTGTTTTGCTTCTATATCAAGTGCAAGCTTTGCCATCAACATATTTCTACCAATACCACACGTGGCAGTTACTTTTGTTTCTTTATAAACATCGTTTAAAATATCTTTGGCAATATCAGTAGGCGTTTTTTTATATAAACCTAAATAATGCGTTACATCTAAAAAAACTTCATCAATGGAATAGATATGCATGTCTTCATCACTAACATAACGCAAGTAAATCGCGATAATATCTTTCGCAAAACGCATGTATGTTTTCATACGTGGACGCATGATCTGAATATTTAAATGATGCGGCAAATCTTTGACTCGGCATCGACTTGGAATACCTAATGTTTTTAAATAAGGCGTTACAGCGAGAACGACAGAACCACCACCACGTGTAGGATCTGCAACAACAAGTGGCGTTTTAAATGGATCTAGTCCAAGAAGACTACATTCAACAGATGCATAAAAACTTTTCAAATCAATGCATAAAATATGTTTTTGAAGTTTTAAATGATCCATGTATACCCTCCTTGTGGAAGGTATTATATCAATTAAAAAACGAAAAAAAAAGCATTTTTTAAAAAATTTACACAATAAAAAAAGAGCCTTATTAAGCTCTTTTGGTCACTTTTTTGAAGAAGATTGGCTTACGTAGGCTTTTATATTTTTGGCGTCTTCTTTCATCAATAAAAAATGAAATGACGAAACTTTTTTATCTTTTGTAAAATATAAAGTCACTTTATGGTAAGGTGTCAAAAAGTAATAGAGTTTACTTAAAATGACATTACTCAAATCTTGTATTGGATAGGATGTGTCTTGATCATGTTCGGTAATGATGAGACGATTGTTTTTTATTGAAATAGTTTTCTCTTTAAATTGTCGTGTTTCAATGTGTGTAAATAATAGCGATAAAAATAATAAAAGCACATACAAAATCAGTGCTGATATCAATGCAGATAAGGATAGATAACGGAAAAGTTGTTGTTGAAAAATACTTAGTAATAAGTAAGTGAAAACAAAAAGTGTATCAGAAATGGTGAATAGCACTAAAACTTTATTTTTTTTACTTAAGGCATGCGTTTGAATTGTATTCATAAAAGACTCCTTACCATATTTTATCATATTTTTTTTACTTTGAAATTCAAAACTTGACAGCGCTTTCATAAAGGAGTAAAATGAACTTGGTTATAAACCGAAAAAAACAAAAGGAGAAAAAGAATGGAAAGTATTTCTGTATCAAGCTTTCAACTAGTCTCACATGTGTTGACACTAGGTTATGCAGCGATGGCAGCATCTTTGATTTTTTTCATCTTGACGATCAAAACCAACCTTCCTAAATATAGAATGAGTTCTGTATTAAGTGTAGTTGTTATGGTTTCTGCATTGTTGTTACTTTTTGAACAACAAAATCAGTGGGTAGAAGCATTTACACTCAATAATGGTGTGTATGAAATGACTGGTAACTTCTCAAATGGGTTCAGATATTTAAACTGGCTCATTGATGTACCAATGCTACTTATCCAAATTTTATTTGTTGTAGGTGTTGCTGGTGCTGCGTTTAAAAAATATTTAACGCAATTTGCAACATTTGGCGTTCTCATGATCTTAACTGGTTATGTTGGACAATTTTATGAACCAGGTACAGCCGGTGAAGACTTAGTATTATGGTTAGTATGGGGTGCAATTTCTACAGTATTCTATATTTTCGTACTGGTATTAATTACACGCGTTATCAAAGAAGGTAAAGCAAACATGGCAAAATCTAAAGCATTACCATTATTTGCATTTATCTTACCATTATTCTACGTATCATGGACGATTTATCCAATCGCTTATGTCATGCCATTACTTGAAAATTTTGAGTTAGCAATTGCTTCACAACAAGTATTATATACAATCGCAGACATTTCATCTAAAGTTGTGTATGGTGTTATTTTACAATTCGTTTCATCTATTCTTTCTCAAGAACAAGGATACGAAGAAGTATAATAGATTATATAGTTTAACAAAAGGATGCGAAAGCATCCTTTTTTTTGTAAACGTTTTTAGAATTTTAATTACTTAAAAAATATTGACTTTCTAACTATTTAGATTTATGATAATAATATCGGAGGACGATATGAAAGTAAATAAAATTGTAATAGTCGGTGGTGTTGCAGGTGGCGCAACAACGGCGGCTCGTTTACGTCGTAATGATGAATTTGCAGAGATCATCATGTTTGAACGCGGCGAATATATAAGCTTTGCAAACTGTGGGTTACCTTATCACATTGGTGGCGTTATCCCAAGTCGTGATTCTTTAATTGTTCAGACAGTTAAAGATATGTCTAAAAAATTCAATGTCGATATTCGGACTTTTTCTGAAGTGATTGATATTGATAAAGACAAAAAGATCGTGACAGTAAGAGAAGTTCAGACTCGTAAAACATACACTGAAACCTATGACAAACTTGTGATTTCGACAGGGGCTCAACCCATAAAACCACCTATAACTGGTATCGAAGAAGCGAAAAACATATTTACGCTTAGAAATATTCCAGATATGGATCAAATCATCAACCATATTAAAGAAAACAAACCAAAACGTGCAGTTGTAATTGGTGGTGGATTTATTGGTGTTGAAGTTCTTGAAAACCTGCATCATTTAGGATTACGCGTGACTTTAGTTGAAATGGCACCACAAGTCATGGCCATGTTTGATTTTGAAATGGCACAGATTATTCATCAACACATCGTTGACCAAGGTGCAGGACTCATTTTAAATGATGGTGTCAAAGCATTCACCGAAGAAGGAAGTAAAATTACACTAACAAGTGGTACCGTACTTCAAAGTGATTTAACCATCTTAGCTATTGGTGTAAGACCAGATAATCAACTCGCCAAAAATGCTGGTTTAGCCCTTAACAATCGTGGTGGTATTGAAGTAAACGAACATTTTTTAACATCAGACAAAGACATTTATGCAATTGGTGATGTGATTGATGTTGAGCAAATCGTTTCAGGTGAAACAATGAGTATCGCTTTAGCGGGTCCTGCCAATAAACAAGCGAGATTTGTAGCAGATCATATTTGCGGTTCAAAAGATACATATCCAGGCACAATTGCAACTTCTGCAGCTAAAATATTTGAAAAAAACGTTGCAAGTGTTGGTATTAATGAAAAAACACTAAAACGATTAGGAAAACCTTTTAAAGCTATTCATTTACATCCAACCTCACACGCTTCTTACTATCCTGGTGCAGAACCTATTTCAATGAAAGTAGTTTTTAATCCTGAAACTGAAGAAATATATGGGGCACAAGCTGTTGGTGGTGAAGGTGTTGATAAACGTATCGATGTATTAGCGACTGCAATTTTTGGCAAAATAAAAATCACAGATTTAAGACATTTAGATCTTGCATATGCTCCACCATTTTCTTCTGCAAAGGATCCAGTCAATATGGTTGGATTTATTGCCGATAACATCTTAAACCAAAAAGTTGACATTGTCACATGGCAGGAAATGAGTGAACTTGCTTCCAAAGGTGCACGCGTTATCGATATTAGAGAACGTGCTGAGCATTTAATAGAGCATTTGCCAGGAAGTATCAATATTCCTCTTTCAGAACTACGAAATCGTCTTGATGAAATACCAAAAGAAGAAATGATTTATGTATATTGTCAAGTAGGTCAAAGAGGATACACAGCAGCAAGATTGCTTATGCAACATGGCTATCAAGTAAAAAACTTAGATGGTGGTTTCAAATCATATAGTTGCGTATTTGATCATAATGGTTCACAAGTATGTTTTTCACTCGTAGATGATTTAGGTGATTTAGTATTACCAGAAAAAGAAGAACCACTTGTTGTTGATTTCAATACACAAAAAGTGTCAGTATTCTTAGATGCTTGTGGCTTGCAATGTCCAGGACCAATCGTGAAAACATACGAAGCAATGAAACATGTCGATGATGGTGAAATTATTGAAATTAAAGCCACAGATCCTGGATTTTCAAAAGATATTGTGGCTTGGGCTGATAAATCTGGACATACGTTTATTAATTTAAAAAAAGAAAACAATATTCAAATTGCGTATATTCAAAAAGGGTCTAAACGTTTCCATAAAGAAGGATATCAGTTAAAAACTCAAGGAAATGCCTCTACAATGGTTGTATTCTCACAAGATTTAGATAAAGCAATTGCAGCCATGATTATTGCTACTGGTGCTAAATCGATGGGGAAAGATGTTACGCTATTCTTTACATTTTGGGGCCTTAACATATTAAGAAAAGCAAAATCTAAGCGTGTGAAAAAAACATTGATAGAATCTATGTTTGGTAAGATGATGCCAAAAGGAACTAAAAAGTTACCACTATCAAATATGAATATGTTAGGTATGGGACCTAAAATGATACGTAAAGTCATGAAAAAGAAAAATGTCGATTCACTAGAAGTTTTATTATCAAGAGCACAAGAACTAGGCGTTCATATTGTTGCATGTGCGATGTCAATGGATATCATGGGAATAAAAGAAAGCGAACTCATTGATGGTATTGAATATGCAGGTGTTGCAAGTTATTTAGCAGCAACCGATGATGCGAATCATAATCTATTCATATAATAAAAAAGCCACTCTATTAAAAGAGTGGCTTTTTACATATTTTTTTTAATCATTTTTTGTCTTGCAAATGCTTCTCGATCTTTTTCTTCTAAAGTATCTTTAATAAATTTAATATCTGATTGAAGTTGAGGCAATACAATTTGATCAAGTGCATTGGCTCTTTTACGTGTCTTACGAATGGCATTAGCTAACCGGTAAGTTGCATTATCAATTTCAGCTAACTTGACCATCATGTCTCGAACTTCTAAAAACGTTTTATAAGCATAGTCAAATTTTGTATTGGTAGCACCAAATCCATACGATAATCGTACATGTTGTGCTTCATGAGATACTTTGGGAAGTTCTACACCCATTACAGATCGATATTTGATGGTAATACCATCATCAACAGGAATAGATTTTGATATATCTGACACAATACCAAGTGTAATATTTGCATCTTGTAAAGCTTTATATGCTGCTTTAAACTTAGAAGTCACGGTTTTACGTAATTCTTTTACTTCATTTAAGATATCCATCATTTCACGAATTAAAATATTACGTTTACGATCCATGAGCTCATAGCCTTTTTTTGCAAGGTTTTGTCTCGCATTTAATCGCATCAAATTTCCTTTAGTTGGAATGACTTGACGGCTCATAAAACATGTACCTGAAACCTTTCAAACGCTTTTTCAGGATGATAAAATGTATCAATCATCTCTTGATTGAGACGTTCTAAGCTATCTTTTGGTAATAGAGATAATAAATCCCATCCTAAATTAAGTGTTTCTTCAATGGTGCGATTACTTTCTAAACTTTGCGATAAAAAGTGTTTTTCAAACATACGTCCAAAAAGAAGATGCGCTTGATCATATGATGATAATTCATCTTCTCCAATGACTGATGCAAGATCTTTTGCATCTTGTACTTTTGCATATGAAGCAAACAATTGATTCGTGAGTTTATCGTGATCATCTCTAGTGAAACCTTTTCCTATTCCATCTTTCATTAATCGTGAAAGTGAAGGTAATATACCTACTGGAGGATAAATACCAGCTTGATGTAAATCTCTTGATAATACAATTTGACCCTCAGTAATATAACCTGTTAAATCAGGTATAGGATGCGTCATATCATCATTTGGCATGGTTAAAATAGGAATTTGTGTAACAGAACCTTCGATATTTTTAATTAATCCTGCACGTTCATATAATGAGGCTAAATCAGAATATAAATAACCAGGATATCCTTTTCGACCAGGTATTTCACCTTTAGAAGAAGAGAATTCTCTTAAAGCTTCACAGTAAGAAGTCATATCTGTCATAATGACTAGTATGTGCATATTGTGCTTAAAAGCTAAATATTCAGCAGCAGATAACGCAAAACGTGGTGTTAAAATGCGTTCAATAATAGGTTCATTAGAAACATTAATATACATGGCAACACGATGCATGACACCAGCTTCTAGAAACTGTGTTTTAAAATAGTTCGCAACATCATGTTTCACACCCATCGCTGCAAACACGACCCCAAATTGTTCACCTTTTTCCTCTGCAATTTGAGCATGTTTGACAATTTGAACAGCAAGTTCATTATGAGGTAATCCAGCACCAGAAAAAATGGGCAATTTTTGACCACGAATGAGCGTTGTTAGTGCATCAATAGAAGATATACCAGTTTGTATAAAGTTTCTAGGATACATTCTAGATACTGGATTTAAAGGATACCCATTGATGTGTTTAAATTCATCAACAAAGACATCACCAAGACCATCTATTGGGTTTCCAGAACCGTTAAAAACACGACCTAAAATTTCTTTAGAAAGTCCTATTTCAACAGGACGACCTGATAATTTTGTTTTCGTATTGTGAAGGGATAAATCATGAGTCCCTTCAAATACTTGAATCGCAATTCGATCACCATCAATATGGACAACACGTCCGTATCGTGATGGCTTACCATCGACTTGTATTTCAACCATCTCTTCAAACCCAACATCCTTGACGTTGTCTAAAAAGATCAGTGGTCCGTGGATTTCGTCTAATCCAACATATTGTTTGATCATCTAAAATCCTCCTTATTCAATACTTCGCACGATATCTTTAATCATGCTACTATATGTTTCAAATGAAGACGTTGCATCATTTGAAATCTCATATTTCATTTGAATGATTTTTTCAAATAGTTGTGTTTCTTTTAATACCTGAATTGATTTACGTTCTGACACATATTGTAATCCTTGGTCATATAAAAACATGATAATACGAAGCATATCATACTGTTTTTTTAACGGTACGTAAGTATCTTCTTTGTGAAATGCATTTTGTTGTAAGAAGCCAATACGTATCACGCGACCAAGCTCAATGATGAGTTTTTGATCATCGGGTAGTACGTCAGAACCAATGAGTTTGACAATTTCTAACAATTTTGTTTCTTCAGAAAGTAAGAAAATAAGTTTTTGTCTGAGTAAGTTAAAATCTTCAGAGACGTGTTCTCGGTAATAGTGGTCAAGATCATGTCCATAATCTGAATAGGATTCATTCCAGTTAATCGCTGCATAATGTCTTGCATAAGCGAGTTGTTTATCAAGAGCCCAAAACGTACGAACAAAGCGTTTTGTATTTTGAGTCACGGGTTCTGAAAAATCTGCACCTTGTGGAGAAACTGCACCAATAATTGTCACTGAACCAGTACGATGCTGTAGTGTTTCAACATAACCTGCTCGCTCATAAAACTGAGATATTCGACTTGGTAAATAGGCAGGGAACCCTTCCTCTGCAGGCATCTCTTCTAAACGCCCACTAATTTCACGCAAAGCTTCCGCCCATCTAGAAGTTGAATCAGCCATTAAAGCGACATGGTATCCCATGTCTCGATAGTATTCGGCAATGGCAACACCAGTATAAATGCTTGCTTCACGAGCTGCAACTGGCATGTTAGAGGTATTGGCGATAAGAATAGTACGTTTTAATAATGGTTGATTTGTTCTAGGATCAATAAGTTCACTAAATTCTTCGAGAACTTGAGTCATTTCGTTACCACGTTCACCACACCCTACATACACAATTAAATCTGCATCACACCATTTGGCAAGCTGATGTTGAAGCATTGTTTTACCAGTTCCAAATCCTCCTGGTATTGCAGCAGTACCACCTTTGGCGATAGGAAATAAGGTATCAATCACACGTTGCCCACTAATAAGTGGTTCAAATGAAGTTTGTCTTGATAATACAGGACGAGGTGTCTTAATTGGCCATTTTTGTGTTAGATTTAATGTAACGATACCTTCATTGGTTTGTATTTCACATATTGTATCTAACACTTGATAAAGACCACTTTTTTTAATGGTTAAAATTTCACCTGAAACATGAGGAGGGATCATTAATTTGTGCTTGAAAGTGGTTGTTTCTAAAACTTCTGCATAAATCATACCTGGACCAACATGATCACCTTCATGAAGTAAAATCGAAACATCCCATTTTTTATCTTTATTGAGAGGGAATGCTTGACTTCCAGGTGGAATAAAATGTCCATGTTGAGATTCTATATTGAGTAAAGGACGTTGAATACCATCGTAAATATTTGAAATTAATCCTGGTCCAAGTACAACTGAAATAGCCTCTCCAGTAGGAAAAACAGGATCACCTTGTTTTAATCCAGCGGTATCTTCATAAACTTGAACAATCGTTTTATGTTTTTGAATTTGAATGACTTCACCTAATAATTTATGAGGACCGACATACACCATCTCAAGCATTTTAAATGATGTTGCATCATCGACTGTAATGACTGGACCGTTAATAGCATGAATCTTATGTGTATGCATGTTAAACCCTCACAAATAATTTAGAAGTATGTAAAAATAACTCTTTTTGGTTTTTAAGAATAGCATCATAAGTATGATCAAATTCTATAGATGCGTCTTTGATAGTAAGTAAAAAACCTCCAATATGGATATGAGGATGGGTTAAAACTTCTAAATTAGGAAATGTTTGTTTGATATGAGACCCTAATAATTGATCTGTATGTTTTATGTGAATCAAAAGATTATGGACGTCAAATTGATGAATATAAGCGTTAATCTTAGCTGACATTGCCTCTGTGTAGGCTTTTGTTTCCATAAATTTGATTAAACGTGTTGTTACAGTTTCAAAAATTTCAGCAATCATATTTTTTCTTACATTCATGAGTGTTTCGTCATATTCAACACCTAGATGATTGATTTTTTCTTGATGTGCAACAGTTAAAGATTTTAATACACGCATTTTCTCGAGGTCATGCTTAATCGTTAAAGAATCTTTTACTTTTGACATTTCTTTTTGATATAATTTTTTAATTTCTAATTTGAGAGTGTCAATATGTTGATTCGCAACTTGCTGCATATTTTTCTCAAAATACTTTAAAAGTTGATCATTGTTATAGTAGGCCATAAGTCCTCACATCTTGATTCCAATCGCTTCACTAACATATTGATCGATCATCTGACCAATATCACTTTCAACGTGACGATCTGGAACCTCTAGTATTATTTTTCTTGGTAATTTAAGTTTGTACTCTGAAATGATCGTTGGTGCAAGTGACACGAGTTTAGTCGTAATTAAAATAATCCCGATATGAGGATTAAGTATTGCTTTTTCTAATACGTTTAGAAAAGCTTCACGATCATGTACAATGTCGCCTTCAATGCCGACAAGTCTCATTCCAACAAGACTATCAACATTATCACTAATGAGATAAAACGTCATTATAATTGGTTGATGATTAAGATGGAAATTAAAAGTCCATAAATCGCAACACCCTCACCAAGTGCAACGAAAATTAAAGATTTACCAAAGTTTTTTTCATTTTCAGAAAACGCGCCGATTGCTGCTGGAGCAGCTGCAGCAACTGCTATACCTGCACCAAGTGCAGAAAGTCCTGTTGCTAAAGCAGCACTCAAGAAACCTAGTCCTTGTGCGAGTGTACCAGTTAGTAAATCCACTGCAGGTGCTACGTCCTCAGCACCAAATAGTTGGGGTTTTACAAAGAGTTGAACAACAAATATCATTGCAACAACTGTAAAAAACCCAAATACATGTTTATAAAGTGCCTTTTTTATTTTTGATTTACTTTGTTTACCGCTAAATGCAGAAACAAGTGGAATCATAATGAGTAATATTAAAACAAGTGGTAATACAACATCAATGAGTGTAAGCATGTTAAGCCTCCGTTATTTTATTTTTAATGGGGTAAAGGCAATGCCATTACCTTGATAATATCTAGAAAAAAGCTCGTAAAACTGTAGTCTTAAAACTTGAATTCCAACAATCATTCCTTCTAATGCCATGACAAAGATGTTTCCAAAAATCAAGACAAAGATGCTACCAGCACCACCCACCATTTCCATGAGGGACATCACGACAAGCATCATACCGGCATGAGATAATATAAAGCCTCCTACCCTTAAAAATGACATTGTATTGGTGACATAAGATAATACAATTTCAAATAATTCAAAGAATCCTTCAACAAAGAATCCTCCGAATCCTGTTGGGAACATCTTATGACCATGAACCTTTCTTTCAACAGGTTCTTTTAGAAAAATAAGAAGAAGTGGAATGCCGATCAATGGTATCGTAAAGATTGGCGTGAGGATATTAATTTGAAAGCCCATTGATAATCCAAGTGCACTCAGTGCATATGTATATAAAATTAGCCCTGCAATACCATTGTGTGACATTACCATCTCAACATAATGACGATGCTTTGCTTTTATATAAATACTAATGGTCATCGCAACAACAATTAAGAAGACACCTATACCGATTGCTGAAATTAATAATGTCATCGTGAAATCAGCATCCATCACGTGAATCGGTTTATCTATAAGTCCAAAAACATTTGTAAAAATTGGAATCAGTATTTCTTCATTTCCGAAAAGAGATCCGTAAAGAAAACCAAAAATAGCAGAAGTAATGCCTATTCGAATGCCGATTGCACCAAGCATACTACCTTTTTTCTTATACAGCCATAAACCTAATAAGGAAAGAACAATACCTTGTCCTAAATCTCCAAACATGAGGCCAAATAAGATTGCATAACTCCATGCAACAAAAGGTGTTGGATCGATATCATGATAACTCGGTAATCCATACATTTCTACAAATAGACCAAAAGGTTTAGAAAACCAACCATTATTTAATTTTGTAGGAGGTTGAATTCTTTTATCTGAATCGGCATCATTAATTTCTACTTCAACATTCGGAATTGCTTCAAATGTTTGTTTTACTTGATCAGCATGGATATCTTCACTAAATAACGAGATAGATATTTTATCACCTAAACCAACCACATATTTTTTCGCTTCAAAAATACGGTTTAGATATAAGAGTTCACCTTTAATACAAGATAATTTGTTTGTACACGTTCCCGCGATGTCGTCCATTTCTTGATGATATGACTGTATTTCAAGTTCAGCTTCTTTAATTTTTAATTCTAAGTTCTCAATAGCCTCTAAAGGTCTACCATGAACAAAATCAGGAATAAAGATACG
>CAZYNC010000014.1:12175-17020 GCA_964648785.1 uncultured Acholeplasmataceae bacterium | reverse complement strand
AAGAATCCAAAGACTCGTTTTATGTCGATATATTATCAAATATCGAACGTATTGGTGACCACTGTAACAATATTGCAGTCAATGTTATTCAAGATCATTATTATATAGAACCTATTGCAATATAAAAACGCTTAATCACTAAGCGTTTTTTTTTGTAAAAATTGATGCGCTTCTAAGATCGAAGTTTGTGAAATTTGATGTCCCGAACTAGACCAGTATACATCCACTTCTGCTCCATATTTTTGATAGATTTGTGCGAGTTGAATCGTCTGTTCATAAGGTACAATAGGATCGTTCTTACCAGCTGCAATGAATATATGTTGTCCTTTTAATGAAGGGTAATCGAATTGTTCAAAAGGCAACATAGGGTGAAATAGAATACTTGTATAAAAAAATTGAGGATAGTGAAAATTAAATGAGGATGCAATGTTGGCACCATTGGAATATCCTAATACATGAATTCTTTTAGTCGTTAATTGATATGAATTCAACAAATACTCAATTGATTCTTTAAGCCAATGTGTTTCTTCAATGAGATTTTCTAAATCAAATACACCTGGTGATAATCGTTTAAAATATCGCGGCATCCCATTTTCTAAAATTCGTCCACGAATACCAATTTTAGTGGCATCTTTTGAAATATAATGTGATAAACTCACTAAATCATGTTCATTTCCACCTGTACCATGTAGTAGTATGATAACATCATCATTTGAACCTGGAATGTATACGTGATGAATCATGATGTTTTGCTCGTACGAATTGGTTTTATTTGAGCTTCAATTTGTTTTCTATATGGTCTTAATTTTGGAGGTAGGGCAAGCGTTGTACCAAGATTTTCTAAGTTTTCTTCATCATCAATAAACCCTGGACCATCTGTAGCAAATTCAAACAAAATACCTTGATGTAGTCTTGTATATAGTGAGTGAAAATAAAATCTATCCACATACCCTGAATGTCTAGCCGGTATTTGATTTAAATGTTCTATCCATTGATGTAATGCATCATCATGTTCAACACGGAATGCAACATGATGCACACCGCCATAACCTTGAATCGCAATTGGTAATTCTGGCGCTTCTCTTACAATCACCCTAGCTGCATGACCTCCATGATAGGTTTCAAATAATGCAATGTCATCTTGAGTATTAATTTTTTTAAAATGCATCATCTCTACCATGACATGCGACATGACCTCTAAGTCATGTACAATTAATTCAATGGGTCCCAAACCTAAAATTCGGTGCTGTTCAGGAATATCTGTTTCGTGCCAAGGTGTCGTGTTATCTTTTATTTGACTCGTTTCATCTGACACTAACATATAGTGTTGTCCATCAAAATCTGAAAATGGAAGTATTGTCATATCAAATAATGTTTGAATCTCTTCACTGTCTACTTTCAATATCTCAAAACGTTTTTTAAAATATTCTAAAGATTCATTGCTCGGAACTCTTAACCCAATTGTTTGAATACTGTTTTTGCCAGTAATTCTTTTTCTTGAATTAGGAAAATCAAAAAAAGTAAGATCAGTTCCAGGTGACCCTACTGCATCTGTGAAAAATAAATGGTACGTATGAATATCATCTTGGTTGACTGTTTTCTTTGCAAGTCTTAATCCGAGTATTTCAGTCATAAATTGATATATTTTTTCAGCGTCCGATGTCATCGCTGTAACGTGATGGATACCTAATGTTTCTAACATGTTTTCACCTCTGTTTCATTATCTCAAATTAATACTTTTTTCATAAACTTTTAGTATAATAGTAAGTAAATATGTTAAAAAAAGGTATAATAATGACATTGAGGCAAGATGAAAAAAAGACGCTACTGGTTTAAAATTGACAATGCTGGTAAAGTATTCCCAGCGATTTCTAATCAAGAACGCTCAAATGTGTTCCGTTTGAGTATGTCTTTACAAGAAACGATCGATCCAAATGTATTAGAAAATGCTGTTAATCTTGTCATTCCACGCTTTGAAGTATTTGCAGTTAAAATAAAAACAGGCTTTTTTTGGCAGTATTTTGATTCGAATCAGGCACATTTCAAAGTTGAACAAGAACCTTCAATTATTACTCAATATTTTCATCCAAGAAAAAATCAACATTATTTATTTAAAGTGTATTACTTTCAGCATCGTATCACTTTAGAAACTTTTCACGCACTAACAGATGGTAGTGGTGCTTATCAATTTCTACTTTCTATTGTTTATGAGTATTTATCTCTATTAGGTCATAAAATCGATCCAGAAGATATGATTTTAGGAAGAAAACCATTACAACCTAAAGAAAGTGAAGATGCATTTGTTTCTAACTATGATCCAAAATTAGTGAAAAAGATGCGTGAAGAACATGCTTTTCACCTTAAAAACGAAACTTATAAGCATCAGTTTACGCACTTATTTAGTTTGAAATTATCCGTGACAGAACTAAAAAAAGTGGCTAAATCTTATGATGCAACGATTACACAATATTTAGCATCTGTTATTGTTTATGCCATGATGCAAGAAAGTTTACATTTTAACACGCAAAAAAAACCACTTAAATTATTCATACCTATTAATTTAAGACCTTATTTCCATGCGGTTACACTAAGAAATTTCTCGATGTACTTAAAAACTGTCTTTTATCCAAATCAAACGCATTTATCTTTAAAAGACATTATTGATGTATCTAAAGAACAATTTAAAGAACAATTAACGAAAGAATCCTTAATTTCTAGACTTTCAGGATACGTCTCATTAGAAAAAACATTAGTATTAAGAATGATGCCTTTTTTCATAAAAAATATTGCATTTAAAATTGGTTACGACATGCTTGGTGCTAAAATCAATACTGCTTCTTTTTCAAACTTAGGTCAAGCACAACTTCCTGAGTCCATGAAACCTTATGTGACAGATATAAATTTTGTTATTGGTGGTTTTGGTCTTGGTATTTCGTCAATTAGTTACAACGATACATTACAACTTAACTTAGCAACGAGACTCAAAGATCACTCGATCATGAAAAAAATAGTGGATACATTGCATCAAGATCAACTAAAGATCAACGTGCTTTCTAATTATGAGGAGGCTTACGATGCCATATTGTAAACAATGTCATATTCATTACGAGACACCTCAACATCAATGTGTGCTTTGCGGACATTCATTAGAAAAAGATGATGTATCAGTCGTGTCACATTTTCCATCATTTAAAAAACCTAAAGCGTATCACAAAATATTTAAGGCGTTTATCTACATCAATATATTGATTTTTATTGTGTTGTTGTTTGTTGATTTACAAAATCAAACCATTGATTTTGCTTTTATCGCAGGAACAATACATTTATATGCGATTATCATGGCATCCTTTGTATTTTTGTCTGAGTTTTGGACATTGAAAGTAACTAAAATTATCCTTCTTACCTTAATCATGCTTTTAAGTATTGGACTCCTTATCAGAGAATCTACATGGGCACTTGATTATGTGATTCCAATTGTACTAGGGGTCAATATTTTGTTGTATTCAATTGTCATTTTGTTTAAAAAAGACAGAGAAGACGATGATGGATTTCATGTGTTGTTACTAAGTGTTTTAGGACTCGTGCCTTATGGATTTTTACTACTAGGATGGATTGAAGAACCATTACCTACACAAATCACTTTTTTAATTTCTTTAGGTGTTATTATCGGGTTATTTTTCTTTAACTTAAAATCTATATTTGAAGCAATCAAAAGAAGATTTCATGTATGAAAACACTTGTGACATTAGGTCCTAAAGGATCTTTTTCAGAGGTCTGTGCATCAACGCATTTACAAGATGGATACACCATTCAATTAGAACATCATCTACATCATATTTTTGAACGATTATCGAATCAAGTCGATATTTTAGTACCTCTTGAAAATACAACTGATGGTTTTGTTTATCAAACACTTGATGGATTGATTGCAAAAGGTGGTTATATCATTCAAACCTTTAACATGCCCATACATTTTGCTTGCTTAGGGAATTTAGATAATGCCAAATATCTCTATGCACAATTTGTAACACAACAACAATGTCAACGTTTTTTACAAAAACATCATCATTTAGAGGTTATTACAACAGCATCAAACGCTGCTTCAATCAACTATATCAATCATGAAAGTGTTGCAATTGTCCCTATGCACTTCATTCATGATGCATATCCTCATGTCGATTATATAGAAGATTTTGCGTGGAATGAAACACGTTTTGCCTTAATTTCAACAGAACAAAAACTCTTATCACGCAACCAAGCTTCTATGATTATTACGCCTCATGTTGACCGACCTGGTTTACTATATGATATATTGACACAATTCAAAAAACACCACATCAATTTAACTGCTATTTTATCTAGACCCAATAAAAAAACATCAAAACAGTATCATTTTTATATAGAAATGGATGTCAGTCATTCACATGAAGAGGCACTTCAAGAAGTCATTCATCATATACAAAAAGAATTTAACGTAAGTTTTTTAGGTCAATATTAAAAACATACCCACATCATTGTTGATGTGGGTATGTTTTTATTTTTTTCTCGTTTTAAAGATTAAAATGGATGCAAATATGAGTACGTAAAGTAGAATGCCAAAGAATGTGATGAAATTAAACAATGTTTCATTTTCAGTGCCATATGTAAAACTTGGGATGAATAGTAATACAAATAACGGTAACGCTATGACAATCGCAGTTCCTGATCCTACTACCATCTCTTCAGCAACAGGTGTTTTTAACTCTGGATCAAGTCCTTTAAGTAACGCAAGTCCAGTTGAAGCAACACCAGTTAACATTCCAAATAGGCCAATTGTAAATTCATCTTGATAATCTTTATAAATTC
>CAZYNC010000014.1:0-12075 GCA_964648785.1 uncultured Acholeplasmataceae bacterium | reverse complement strand
GCCAATGTGATCGCAAGAACTGATCCAGCAATCATGATATTAAAGGCAAATGATGCAATATTAGATAAAACATAATTATTTGTTAGAAATCTAATGTTTTTCCCTTTTGATTCAACTCTTTTTAAGATAGATTTATATAATAGTGCATATAAAATGGCAATAATAAAATTAAATCCCCTTAATAATCCAAAGATCATCGCACCGGCTCCACCAATAGATCCTAATAAGATGTTTAAACTATAAAGTGTCACATACACTAATCCATAGATAACACCAATAACAACAAATTGTTGCGTGAGTCCATCTAATAAACTAATTTCTTTTACTGTATCAATGGTCACGGTTGTTTGACTTGGACTTTCATCATATTGTGTGATGTGAGACATCCCTTTTCTTCGACTCAAGATATTAATAATGACAACGCCAACTGTACCTCCGAATACAAATCCTAAAAAGGCATAAGATGCACCAAGTGTGGTTCCATAACCATTTAGAAATTGATTCCAGCCACTACCTATTGACATTGCAAGCCCTGGTCCTTGTCCAAATCCTAAGGCGACTAGCATACCCGATCCTATAAATTGATTGGAAAAGAATATGAAAACAAGCATAATGCCAATAACAGCTTGCAAAGCATATGTTGAGGTGATCAGCATTCCTGTTGACCAGTATTTACCTTTTTCTTTTTGTTCAGAACGTTTTAATGCGAGTGCTAAAAACCCAATTGCAAGTGCATGATACACAATCGATTCGATGGCATTCACATTATAAAATGTTGTTTCTTTTGAAAGAAGTAAAACAAGTGATCCATTATCAAGCTGATAGTAAGTTGTAATATCGCGATTATAATATGCATCACGATACAGTACACTAAATTGATTCATTGCTTCTTCAGATTCAAATGCTTCTTCAAACATGTCTTGTGAAATTGACGTTGCACTTGTTACATTGAAGTCTTCAAGAACTTCTACATAACGACCTTTTGCATCCACTTCGATATAGATAGGTGATGAAAAGATAGGTGCGAAGACAAGTGATATGATAAGACCTAGCATCCCACCTAGTAATGCTGTAGGAATGACAATCTTATTAAGTAAAGGTAACTTCGTCTTTAAAAATTTGCCAATAAAAATAAGGGTTGCAATCAGTAAAAAATAAATAATCGTTGTCCATTGTTCCATATTAATTCTCCTTTATATAGGTGATGGTATTGAGTACAAGCATCGGATCTTTTAATAAAAAATTATAGGTATACGTTTCATAATCAAATGATACGTTATGTTTTCTAGTGATAACTTCACCACTGATGTTTTTAATGTGAAAGATCTTAGGTGGATCTGTTTGAATATGTAAACACTTATCCTTAATAATAACCTCTTTGTTCCCTAAGTAATATTTCTTTTGTTTAAATACATCAACTTGATAGAGATCTCCAGACGTTATAATTGGTGTATGAATACGTTTAGGAATGACTTTCTTTTGATCATGTCCCCATTCAATGAGTGACGTATAAGGACTTTTGAGTTGTGAAGTCTGATCAAATGTCGCGATAACCCCACAATGTTTACAATAAATATGAGCATCTTTACCTTGAAGCGATTGCGTTTCATGGCATATAGGACAATAATATAAGTAATGTTCGATGCCATCTGCTCGACCTTTTAAAGGATAACGATGATGATGTTCTTGATTCCAAATAAAATCATTAAACTTCATCGCATTTTCAAGTCGTTCTTCTATCGTATGAACGGATAATTGTTCTAATTCATGTTTATGAATCAATTTGTA
This sequence comes from uncultured Acholeplasmataceae bacterium, assembly GCA_964648785.1. Lineage (GTDB taxonomy): Bacteria > Bacillota_I > Bacilli_A > Acholeplasmatales > Acholeplasmataceae > UBA8290. The sequence goes on along the minus strand of CAZYNC010000014.1, from coordinate 10,287 downwards.
AAAATGAGTGTGATAATGTCCTTTCTTTCGATAAAAACCCCACCTAGGATGGGCGAGATAACCACCTTGAATCTTCGCTACAACAACATCCACATTGAGTTTTTGAATGAGTTTTGCTGTAGGAAAATAATCTGTTGGTGTCTGTTCTCCAAAATATGAGGCATTCCCCTCTGGAAACAACATAACGGGTCTTTTTTCTTTTTGAATGGCATGCAAAATGAGGCGAATCGTTTGCATGTCTGATTGACCTTTACGTTTAGAAATGGAGGTAACCACGTGAGTTAATAACCATTTGAATATACGATTTGTATACAAAAAGGAATTTGCAACCGGATATGGATAGCGTTTAATGACCATTCCAACGATGAGGGGATCATGTTGTGTTGCATGGTTTCCAATCAGTAAATAGGGGGACTTTGTTTTTGGATCAAAATCATCGTATGTATACTTTAAATCAAATCTCGTATGAAACATGATTTTTAATCCGATTCGTCCTACCTCTGTAAGTAGGCCCATATAAACTCCTCGTTTATGTTAATGAATGAAATGGCTGATAGTGTAAGTCAAATGCCTCAGCAACTGCTTGATACGTAACATGTCCTTTGTATGTATTAATACCTTTATAGATAGGTTCATACAACGAAGCTTTAATAATGCCTTCATTTGCAATTTTTAATCCATACTTCAACGTAACATGATTTAAGGCATCGGTTGATGTTTGCGGGACAGCACCAGGCATGTTCGCCACGCAATAGTGGATGATATCATCAACAACGTAAATAGGATCACTATGATACGTCATTTTTGATACTTCGGTTGAACCACCTTGATCAATCGCGACATCAACGATAACAGTACCTTTTTTCATTGATGCATAGTAACTTCTTCTAATTAATTTTGGTGCTTTGGCACCTTTTACAAGTACTGCACCAATGACAATATCAGCTTCTTCAAGAGAATGTTTAATATGATATTCATTAGAATATAATGTTTGAACTTGATTGCGATAAAGTTGATCGATTTTTTCTAATTTTTTTATGTCAACATCAATCGCAGTAACTTTTGCACCAAGTCCAACAAGCATTTGAATGGCGTTCATCCCAACGGTACCACATCCAATAACAACTGCTTGTGCCTGCTTAGTACCTGGTACTCCAGAAACTAAGATCCCTTTACCACCTTGAGGCTTTTCTAAGTATTTCGCGCCTTGAATTGCAGATAATCTTCCTGCAACTGCACTCATAGGTTCTAAACATGCGAGTAAACCGTCTTTTTCTTCTATCGTTTCATATGCTATCGCAGTAACTTCATGTTCAACCAATGCTTTTGTAAGTGCTTCATCTGCTGCTAAATGAAGAAAAGTATATAACAATAATCCTTTTTTAAAGTATGGGTATTCTTCTTTTAATGGTTCTTTCACTTTGACGATCATGTCAGCGTCTTTCCAAACATCAATTGCATGATCATAAATTAATGCACCAGCGATACTGTAATCCTCATTTGTGAAGCCAGATTGTAATCCTGCATCTTTTTCAACCAACACTCGATGCCCTGCTTTTACGTATTGTAAAACAGAAGATGGCGTTAAACCAACACGATATTCATGTGTTTTAATTTCTTTAACAGTACCGATAATCATATAAGCTCCTTATTTAATAACTGATGATAATACGTTAAAATCTCTTTGTCTCTTTCATATGTCAATTGCTGCATGGCTTTTTCATAAGATAAAAAGTATGCATCATATAATTCTTCTTGTTGATAGTTGAGTACGATATCATGTGTTTTTGATAACATATAAATGACTTTTTTTTCGATATGATGGTTGATCTTGTAGTGATTTTCCATAGGATATCCAATAATTTCAACATCGATACCAACTTCTTCGTGACATTCTCTTATGATGGTTTCTTCTAATGTTTCATTTTCTTCGATATGACCTTTAGGAAATCCAAAATGATTGCCATTTATTTGGTGGATGATCACATATTCTATTTGTTGATTGAATTGTCTGTATATCACCGAACCTGCTGATATTTCTTTCATAAAGACCTCACACACATTATAACATATCAAACTTAAAAAATTGTGAAGAAAATGTCATTGTATAAGGTCTATAATCCGTGTTATAATAAAAGAAAAGCGAGGCCAATTTCATGCATGTATTATTTTGTAGCAGCGAAGTGTTCCCATTCTCTAAAACAGGTGGTTTAGCGGACATGGCTGCTTTTTTGCCTAAAGCTGTTAAGTCAAAAGGTTTCACAAGTGATGTCGTTTCTCCGTATTATCAAAACTTAACTAGTAAGCATCATGAAATGGATTATCTAGGAACAAAAACGATACTCATGGCTGGTCAAGAAAAGATTGTACATTATTTCACTTTAATACAAGATGGTCAACGTTATATATTTGTTCAAAACCAAGAATATTTTGAACGTTATCACTTTTATGGTTATGTCGATGATGCAGCGAGATTTACCTTATTTTCATTTGCAATTCTAGAATTAATTTCTTTACTAGAAGTGAAGCCTACTATTATCCATGTAAATGATTGGCAAACGGCATTAGTGCCATATTTTCTTGATGAACATTATAGACACATCAGTCCTTATTATCAAAAGTTACATACTTTACTCACGATTCACAATTTAGAATTTCAAGGTAATTTTGATCAAAGTGAATCAAGATTATTCAATCATGCGTTTGATGAGACCTATATGCATTTTGGTCGCGTCAACTTTTTGAAAACAGGTATTGCACGGGCAACAAAAATCAACACTGTATCACCCTCATTTAGAAATGAAGTCTTACAACAAGATAAAGGTTTTACCTTAGATGGGATGCTTAGATATCGTGAGTCTGATTTTTCAGGTATTTTAAACGGTATTGATGAGGCTATATTTAATCCAGAGATTGATCCATATCTTGAAAAAAATTATGATGTGAAAACACATATTTCAGGTAAAAAAGCAAACAAAAAAGCGTTATTTAAGCATTTTGATTTTGGTGAAGATAAGCAGTTGTTTACCTATATTGGACGATTATCATCTCAAAAAGGGATTCACTTGTTTCAACAAGCTCTAGATGACTTTCTGACTCATGCTGACATCAAATTATTTTTGATGGGTTCAGGCAATACGTATTACGAAGACTATTTCCATTATTTGCTCAACAAGTATCCAGATAAAGTGAGGATTTATGTCGGTTTTAATGAACACATTGCGCATCTCGCGTATGCTGCTTCTGATTTCTTTATGATGCCGTCCGAATATGAACCTTGCGGATTAGGTCAAATGATTGCGATGCGATATGGTACACTTCCAATTGTTCATGAAACCGGAGGTTTAAAAGATACTGTTACCCCGTATAATCAATATACGTTAGAAGGTACAGGATTCTCATTTCAACATTACAATGCTCAAGTTTTTAAAGATTTATTATTTGATGCATCGAATTTATACATAACAGATCAAGCAATTATCAATAATTTAAAAAAACAAGCAATGAAAAAATCTTATGATTTAGACACCATGGCCAACCACTACATCGCATTATATAAAAAAATGTTGGAGGCTTAATACATGAATGTACTTGCATTAATACTTGCTGGAGGCAAAGGATCAAGACTTGATTTATTATCGAATAAACGATCTAAACCTGCCATGCCTTTCGGAGGAAAATTTAGAATTATTGACTTCACTTTATCGAATTGTAGTCAATCCAATATTTATGACATTGGAATTTTAACACAATACTTACCGCTTTCTTTAAATTCTCATATCGGTAGTGGTAAAGCGTGGGATTTAGATAGAAGAGATTCTTCTATTACATTACTTCAGCCTCATAATTATTGGTACTTAGGAACAGCTGATGCTGTTAGAAAAAATATTTCATTTATTGATCAAAGAAATCCCAATTTAGTCTTAATTTTATCTGGTGATCATATTTATAAAATGGATTATAGAAAAATGATTGATCAACATATAAAAACAGGTGCAAAACTCACCATTGCAACTAAAGTTGTCCCTTATGAAGATGTATCACGTTTTGGTATTATGGAAGTCAATCATGAACTTGAAATCACTGCTTTTAAAGAAAAACCAAAAACTTCTACCTCTAATTTAGCAAGCATGGGTATTTATTTATTTGATGTTTCTCTATTAAAGCAAGTTCTTGTTGAACTACCTCAAGATGACTTAGACTTTGGTCATCATATCATTCCACATATCATTCAAACAACCTCAAATTCTGTCTTTGCTTATAAATTTGAAGATTATTGGCAAGACGTCGGAACATATGATTCTTACTTAGAAACAAATCTTTCCTTAAATTCAAATACGATTGATTTAGACTTATATGATCCTACATGGAAAGTCTACACAAAGTCAGAGGATTTACCTCCTGTTAAAGTCGGTGCAGATGCAACCATAAAAAATAGTCTTATTTCAAATGGATGTGTCATTGAAGGTACCGTCATTAATTCAGTTTTATCACCTGGTGTTCGTGTAGGAAAGCATACTGTTATTAAAGATAGTGTCATATTAAACCATGTGATTATTAGTGATTATGTCACCATTAATAAAGCGATTATTGATAAAAAAGTTGTCATTGGAAGACATACGATAATTGGCGATGGAGACAATATCCCTAATATAGAAAAACCTGATTTATTGACTTCTGGAATTACCGTCATTGAAAAAAGTGCTGTGATACCAAGTGATACCAAAATTGGTAAAAATTGTCGTATTTTCAAATCTGCTATTTTTAGTGATAAAGATATACCAAGTGGATCAACGTTAAAATAAAAAATGCTTTGGCTTAGGCCAAAGCATTTTTATTATTTTATATTCTTTTAAACACTTGATAAAAAACTTACATTACATAAAGTCGTAAGGAGAAAGTTCTTTTTCTTCTTGTAGTTGTTGTTGATCATCTTGAAAGAATATAGGTAGTAACGTTTGTCTTTTTTCACTTTGATGGTTCGAAGCATAAAGCAATAATGACATGTCTCCTAACAATAATAAATGTGACTTAGCTCGGGTCATCGCAGTATAAATAAGTTCTTTTTTAAACATATGCATATAACTTTTTACAAGTGGCATCATCACAATATCATATTCTGAACCTTGTGCTTTGTGCACACTCATCGCGTAGGCTAAATTGAGTTGATCAAGATCATCTTTGTGATACATGATATCAACATCATCAAATGCGACTGTCATCGTAAATTGACCTTCTTCATTTTTATAGACTTTTTTCACGATACCAACATCACCATTCATAATGCCTTGTTTAGGATCATTTGTTAATTGAATCACTTTATCTCCTACATAATACGTTTTATCACCATATGTCATCCCTAATGATTGTTTAGTGTTGAAATTGTCTTGTAAAACTTGATTGATCTCATCAATACCTAGTTCACCTTTGTATACAGGAATTAAGACTTGAATATCTCGATAGAGATCATAACCTTGATCAAGTGCACCTTGAATTTGTTTGACCATAACTGATTGAATTTGATTGGCATAACATTGATACATGAACACATCATCTTCGGTTTTTAAGTCTTCTTCTTTTAATTGATTGGTGTTTACTTTTTGTGAGAGTTTTACGATTTGAGAAGTCTCTGCTTGACGATGAATTTGCGTTAAATAGGTCACTGCACAAACTTTTGAATGAATCAAATCTTCTAAAAATTGACCAGGACCAACAGAAGGTAATTGATCAACGTCTCCAACAATCACAACTTGGCATTTTTCATGAATGGCGTCCATGAGTCGATGTCCTAAAAAGATATCAATCATTGAAGCTTCATCAATAATAATGAGGTCATAAGGCATTGGCATGAGTGATGAATATTCAAAGCTACCATCATACCCATATCCTAATGAAGCGTGTATGGTTTTTGCAGGAATATCTAATATATCACGCATGCGTTTTGCCGCGCGTCCAGTTGGTGCCATAAGTGCAATTTTTGTTGCAACTTCATGATCTGTTTTTTTAAGGTGATGACGTACTAAATACGATGACACAATCCCATCAATAATCGTCGTTTTTCCTGTTCCTGGTCCTCCGGTAATAACAGAAATTGGTGATAATAATGCTGTTGCGATTGCTTCTCTTTGAACTGATGTGTAGGTAATATGTTTTGTTTTTTCAACAAGTTCAATGAGATCAGAAACATCATCATCCGATGTTTTTCTAGTTGAAAGTAGTCTTACTTTTTTTGCAATCGATAATTCACTAAAATAAGCTTGATTTAAACAATATTGATCATCATACATCGATTTCAATTTACCTTTTTCAATCAGTTTATTGATGTATGACGTTACGTCTTCATCAACGCGAAGTGATGATTTTAAAAAAAGATCGATTTGTTCAAAGGTAAGATAGGTGTCTCCTTTTTGGAAACCCCTATTTTCAAAGGTAAACATAATGGCTGCTTCTATGCGTTTAGGATCGTGATCTTCAAATCCAATGACTTTTGCGATCAAATCAGCTTTTAAAAAGCCGATTTGATCGATATCTTCAATCATTTGATACGGATTGTCTTCTATTTTTTCTATAGTTTGCATGCCATATGTTGCAATTAATTTCATCGCCATTTTAGATGTAAATCCATAATGATACAGCTTGACTAACATCATCTCATGATGTCTCTCTTGAATGAGTTCTTGTTGAAGTTTTTTCATTCTGACTGCAGATAAGCCTATTGGTTTCAATACAGATGGGTTTTCAATGATATTTTCAATTGCGTTTTTTCCTAGTAATTCAACAATTTTTTCAGCTGTTTTAGGTCCAATACCTGTAAATAAATGAGAAGATAAGTAACTTATTAAACCATCTTCATGTTGAATTTCATGTTTTTGGTATGAATGAACTTTGAATTGTCTACCATATTTAGGATGTGTTGAATAATCGCCAAAAAAGGTGTATGTCACACCTTCTGTTAGTTTTTGGAAGTATCCTGTCAACGTTTCGATTGTATCGTCTTCAGTCAGTATTTTAACAATCGAATAATCATTGTCTTCATTACGATATACAATACTTTTTAATGATCCTTTTATTTCAGGCATAAGGACATAATATTCCTTTTTTATACACTGATTTAATAAAGCCACCGCCTAAGCAAAGATCATCTTGATATATGGCACATAATTGTCCTGGTGTTACTGCCTTAATACCTTGTGGATAGGTAACACGATACAATTGATCTTGAAGTTTTTCAACATAGACATGATGGTCTTCTTGACGATATCGAAACTTTGCTGTATAGTGACCATCTTTCACATCGCCTCTTAAAATCACATCTTCTAAAATGGCTTCATCACTATATAACATGTCATGATCCCCATCAGGTTCAACATAAAGAGTGAGATCTTCTAAAGATTTACCAACTACAAACCATGGTCCCACAATCCCTTTTATACCACCGATATTCAAACCTTTTCTTTGACCAATCGTATAATGCATCAGTCCCGTATGTTCTCCTATGACGTCACCAGATAGTCTTTTCATTGGTCCTTTTTTAGCGGGTAAATAATTATTTAAAAATTCATTAAAATGACGTTCACCTATAAAACAAATACCTGTGGAGTCTTTTTTTTCAGCAACATTGAGATTCAATTTTTTTGCAATATTTCGAACTTCTTTTTTTTCTAGATGTCCGATTGGAAATAACGCTTTTTCAAGTTGTTTTGAGGTAAGTTGTGCTAAAAAATAGGTTTGATCTTTGTTTTGATCTAAACCTCTTTTTAAATGGTATACACCGTCAATTTCTACTTTTTGAGCATAATGACCCATCGCAATATAATCTGCACCAAGTGATAAAGCATGCTCTAAAAAGGCGTGAAATTTGATCTCATTATTACAAAGTATGTCTGGATTTGGTGTTCTGTTTTTTTCATACTCTTTTAAAAAATGAGAAAATACTTTGTCCCAATAAGCATCAATAAAATCGACTTTTTCTATGGGTATATTCAAGATTTTTGCAACTTCTACAGCATCTTGAAAGTCTTGCTCTTGTTCACAAATATCTTTATCTTTATATGGATTTCCTAAGACGTCATGGTTTGTCGCATTATCCCAGTTTTGCATAAAAATTGCATGGACATCATATCCATCTTTCTTTAGTAAGTAAGCTGCAACTGCACTATCAACACCGCCAGATAATCCTACGATGACTTTTTTACTCATAGTTTAAATATATCGCTTGGCATGCGATATTCTCCTCTTGGTGAGAGACTAAAATTAAGTAATTTAGGACCTTCTGGCATGGTTTGTCTTTTAAATTGAGACGTATAAAAGCGTTTAAAAAAACGTTTTACATAAACATGTGCTTCTTCGTTTGTTACTTCATATGCATGTCTTAATAAAAAGATCATTTTATCTTCATCAGCACCTTGAACTAAGTGATGATAGATCATAAAGTCATTAATATCGTATCGACCAATCGATATTTCACTATCTTGATCTTTTAACAATTCTGGTGTAACTGGTGCATCTAAAACAGCTTGAAGTGTTTCTTTCAGCTCAGGATAAATATTTTGATAATATTGGACAAGCATGCGAACCCACGTTTTAGGTAAACCGCTATTAATCGCATACATACTCATATGATCGCCATTATATGTCATAAATCCGAGTGCAATCTCAGATAAGTCACCAGTGCCTAAAACAAAGCCTTGATGTTTATTCGCTAAATTCATGAGATTCATGGTACGAATACGTGCTTGTGCATTTTCATACGTTACATCTTCAGATGTATGCTTTAAACCTTTTAAATGAGATGTTAATTCTTCTTTAATGGGTATTTCAAGCGTTGTGACGTTTAAAGCTTTCATAAGCGCATGTGCACGTGACTTTGTTTGATCTGATGTCACTTCACTTGGCATCGTCACCGCAATAATAGACTTTGGATCTTTTTTAAGTTTTAATATTGCTTGATGTGCACACAACAAGGCGAGGGTTGAATCAAGTCCTCCTGAAATACCAATGACGATATTAGAAACTTCTTTCGGTAATGTTGATAATCTTTTTACGAGTGATACGACTTGTAATTCAAATACTTGTTGAACCGCTTGTTCTCTTTCGTTTGCTGGAATAAATGGTAATGGATTTAAAGGTTGATCAAAAAGGTACTCTTCAGTTTCATCGAGTTGAAATTGGATGATTTGATACTTCTCTGCATGTTTAAAATGCATGTCACGATATGTCGAATCTTGACGTTTTAAAAAATTGATGCCTTCTATATCGATATCTGCGATTAATACGTGTGGTTGCATGTCATAGTTTAAATATTCAGCCACAAGTTCTCCTGAAACTGCGATCAGTTGGTGCGGTGAATACGGTACTTCTGAAGTGGATTCATATGTTCCTGTAGATGTATAAATATAGGCACCCATTTGTTTTCTTGAGTGATCTAGTACCGCAATTCTTCTGATACTGTCTTTATGAACGTATTCTGATGAAGCTGATAAATTAAAAATCATATTAGCTCCAGCTAAACTCATGTCATCACTAGGTGCATAGGTAGCCCATAAATCTTGACAAATCTCAACACCAAAACGAATATGTTTATTAGGTTCTAAAAATAATAGTGTCCCAAAAGGTACTTCTTGATTTAATAAGACGATGGTTGACATGTGTGAATCTCTTCCTGAATGAAACCATCTTTTTTCATAAAACTCATGATGATTAGGAATATAAAACTTCGGGACAACACCAAGTATTTTACCTTTTTGACATACCACCGCTGTATTGTATAATGCGCCGTAAATATCTAGAGGAATCCCTAATATATAAATACCTTGATACGTTGTTTCTTGTAAAATTGTCTTTAAACTTTGAAGGGCTGCAGTCAAAAATTGTTCTTGATAAAACATGTCAGAAGCGCTATACCCAGTAATTGTGAGCTCAGGAAAAACAACCATCGATGTCGATAGTTGATTGAGCATGTCTAAAATGACTGTTGTATTGTAAGGAATATTGCCTACTTCAATTGCGGGTGTTGCTGCAGCAACTTTAATCATACCTTGTTGATACATGTTACTCCTTGTATAGTTCATGCTTTTTTATATAGTCATATACACTTGAATCGACATGTGGTTTTGATGATTCTACGTTATTTCTAATATAGGTAGAAGAAATGGGTATGTCTAATTGAATCCAAGTGTAGTGTTTAAATTGATCTAAAAGTTCTTGTTGTTGTGTTTCGATGACACCTTGACGAGAAATGATGAGACAATGGTGTTCTTGCATCAGTTTTTGATACTCAATCCAAGT
>CAZYNC010000013.1:6762-17038 GCA_964648785.1 uncultured Acholeplasmataceae bacterium | reverse complement strand
GTTAATGCATCCGGACCAGAAAGTAAAATCTCTCCCATATGTGAAACATCAAAAATACCAGCATGCTGTCTAACTGCTAAATGCTCTTCCGTGATATTCGTGTAATATAAGGGCATATCAAAACCGCCAAAATCAACCATTTTGGCATTTAAATTCAAATGAAATTCATGCAAAGATGTTATGTTCAACATATAACTCCCTTTTTATTATTATACTATGTTTCATATGCATTATCTATCTAAAAATACTGACAAATATCATGAAATAGAGTAAAATAAGGTTTATAAAGGAAGTGACATATGCTAATTCATAACACATTACTTTTTACAAGAGAAAATAGAGCACCAAAAGGACATCAAACTGTTATCATTGTGCACGGTATTGCTGAACATAGTGGTCGGTATTTAGAGATGATGGACTATTTTAACAACCATGACATCTCAACGTTTGCTTTTGATTTAAGAGGACACGGTCAAAGTGCAGGTGAAAGAGGAAAACTTAAAGATTTTAAACTGATCATAGAAGACCTTCATCACATTGTGAATACCGTTAAAAAAAGATATCCTGATGATCAAGTTTTTATATTAGGTCACTCTTTAGGGGGCTTAATCACACACTTATATGGCGTTACCCACCAAGATGTCGATGGGTTGATTACTTCCGGAGCACCTACTAAATTTATTAAAGATGTTTTACCAATTCGAATATTAGGACCTAAGTTATTAGGATGGTATAGTGTCAAAACTAACTTTGCTGATGATAAACTATCAAGAATACCAAGTGTAGAAAAAGATTACATCAATGATCCTTTAAATCTAAAGAGAATGTATGGATCACTTATAGGTCAAATGATGGTTTTAGGTGTTCGATACTTACATAAACATCTTCATAAACACCAATTACCTACGTTAATCTTGCATGGTGAAGACGATAAAATTGTGCCGAAAACGATGAGTGAATGGATGTATCAACATATACCTTCAAAAGATAAAACGATCATTATTTACCCCAAAGCATATCACGAAATTTTTAACGATTTAGACAAAGAAGTTTGTTTCAATGATGTCGTAGAATGGATAAAAAAAAGAAGCTATTGATGAGCTTCTTTTTCATATGTTTCAATGAGATACCCTATTTTTAATAATGTTTCTTCATCGTGTTTTTTTCCTATAAATACAAGACTTTTTAATGGTTTAACAAAATCTTTTGACATTGGATAAACAAGCGAAGGTTGTCCAAATACAGGGGACTCAGGTAACCAATGCGTTGAGACTAATGCATCGCATTGATAGTCTTTTAGTAGTTGATCAAACATAGAAGCCTTTTTCATTAATTCTAATCTTAACGTCACATATACAGGATCTTCTAAATTGCCTGATGTTTGTTCCGATTTTATAAGAAGTGATTGACCGTATTGAAGCATTCTTTTTGGATGAAGTTCATTAAAGTCAATGATGGCTTTCAGTGAAGTTGCAACTGGATGACGAGCATTTTTGAGATATTGATTAAGACTATACTTGAATTCATAATAAAGGGTTTCACTGTTGGATATAGGTGTATAAGGTATGTCAATATCTACAGTATCATGACCATAGTGCTTTAAAATCTTTGAAAAGGTATTTAACACCTTAAGATCTTCTTTTTTATTAGGAAAAGTTGTGAGATTCAAAATACCTACTCGATATGTTTGATGATGCTCGTGAAGTGTATGAGAAATGCTTTGATGCGTTAATACATCATATAATAAGGTTAAATCTTTGATTGTTGTTGCCATTGGGCCTGCAGTATCTTGGGTAGGGCTAATTGGAATGATACCTTCATTCGAAATTTGTCCAAAGGTAGGTCTAAGACCTATAATTTGATTTTGATAAGATGGTGCAATAATAGAACCATTCGTTTCTGTTCCAATAGAAATCGGGACTAAAGAAGCAGCTACAGCAACCGCTGAACCAGTAGAAGAACCAAGAGGATCAATAGACGAATCAAATGGATGTATGACTTGTCCATGAAGAGAACCATAACCTGATGGCATTTGTTGATCACTCATGAAATAAGCCCACTCAGATAAATTTGTTTTTCCTAAAATGATCATGCCTGCATCTTTTAATTGCTTAATGATTGGAGCATCTTTTTTTGGATAATAATCTTTTAAAATAAAGGCATTCGCTGTATTTGGCATGCCGATAACATCGATATTATCTTTCACAAGAATAGGCATGCCGTGAAGTGGTGATAAAAGAATCCCATCTAATCGTAATGCATCTAATCTTTTTGCCTCTTCGATGGCTTGTGGATTGATGCAAGCAATACTGTTGTAATGGATGTCTTGACGCTGAATGTTTTCTAACATTTTTGTCACAATGTCTACTGAAGACATCTCGCCTTTGTGAAGTGCATCAATATAACTTTCTAAAGTCATCATTTTTTTAATAACGATGTTCCAGTCATTAAGACTGGTTTTTCAATATTGAGTAATTCAAGTAAGGTGGGTGCGACATCGCATAGTGCACCGTGATTCAGTTGATAGTCAAACGATGTAATCGCCACCGGTACGTCATTGGTTGTGTGTGCTGTATGTGGGGTTCCATCTTCACTAATCATTTTTTCAGCATTTCCATGATCCGCTAACACAATTCCTACACCACCAAATTCTTGAAGACTCTCAACGACTTCTTTGGTGCATTGATCTACGGCTTCCACTGCTTTAATAGCTGCTTCTAATGAACCAGTATGTCCTACCATATCAGGATTTGCAAAATTTAAAATCATCGTGTCATACTTTCCTGAGCGTATTGCTTCAACCGCTAAATCTTTCACTTCAAAAGCACTCATTTCAGGTTTTAAGTCATAAGTAGCAACTTTTGGAGATTGAACAAGTAGTCGTGTTGATCCAGAAAAGGTTTGTTCCTTACCACCATCAAAGAAAAAAGTGACATGAGGATATTTTTCAGTTTCTGCAAGTCTTACTTGAGTCATATGATGTTTCTCGATGACTTCACCATAAATATCATCAAGAGTTTGAAGTGGGAAGGCAATTGGACCTTTTACTGTCTCAGCGTAATGCATCATCGAAACAAACAATAAATTGGATGGAATAGCATCAACATTAAGACCAGGTTTCCCTTCACTAATATACTGAGAAACACCTTCAGGGTTTGAAAATGCTGTTGCGATTCTAATTGCACGGTCAGGTCTAAAATTAGCAAAAATGATTGCATCGCCTTCTTTAATTTGCCCTTTTTCATTGACAATAAATGGTTTGATAAATTCATCTGTGATGCCCTCATCATAAGATGCTTGGATGCCTTCTAAAGGATTTGTGTAAAGTGGTCCTTTTAATGTCGTCATGGCATCAATGGATTGTTGAATTCTTGACCAATTATTATCTCGATCCATGGCATAATATCTTCCTGAAACAGTTGAGACTTGAATACCATCATCCATTAAATCTTTTAAATAGTCTTTCCCTGCTTGTGGAGGTGTATCTCTTCCGTCCATGAACGCGTGTAGAAACATGGGTACTTGATGCTTTTTTTCAAGTGAAAATAAGGCTTTAATATGCGTTGGATATGCATGGACACCACCATCACTCACAAGACCGAACACATGTATCTTTCCTTGATGTTTTTTGGCATGATCAAAAGCATCTAAAAATGCTTGATTGGTAAAAAAATCACCATCTTTAATACTTTTATTAATTCTAGTAAGTGATTGATACACAACACGGCCAGCACCGAGGTTGAGATGACCTACTTCACTGTTTCCCATTTGACCATCAGGTAATCCTACAGCTTCACCGCTCGTTTTTAATGTATTGTGGGGATATTGATTAAATAATTTATCTAGAAATGGTGTATGTGCTAGTTTGACAGCATTACCTGTAATGTCATCAGATAATCCATAACCATCTAATATAATTAATGCTACAGTTTTTTTCATGAATTGCCTCCTACAGATGTATTATACACTTCCAATCGTAAAAATTAAAACAAACCATGTTAAAACGTTTTCAATGTTGAAAAGGGAGTATTACATGCTATAATTTAATTACATAATGCGATAGATAAGAGGCAATCATGAACACATATCTCAACTTGAAAAGAGTCGTTTATATTGTTGCGCTTGCAGCGATATCGATTATATTAGGATTATTTGAAATTCCATGGTTTGTGATTAGTGGACCTTTTGCTTCATTTTTACGATTAGATTTTAGTGAAGTTGCGATTTTAGTAGCTTTAGTCACATTAGGGTATAAAGATACATTGATCGTCGTAGTTTTAAGGTCTCTTGTACGATTGACGTTTAAAGGATTTATTCCTGAAAACTTAATTGGTGATATGATTGCAGTGATTGCATCAGCATCGATCATATTAGGGTTTTATGTTTCATCTAAATTTACTAAAAGACAGCAAAAGCCTTATATAATTCAAGTACCTGCACAACATGAAGTGATAGGAACAAAAGAGTATGTGATCTTTGGATTTTTTATTACAGGCTTTCTTTCAATATTTATGATTTTGCTGAATTTTTTTATCACGACACCATTGTTGTTATCTTATTATGGTTTAACAGAAAGGTTAACATTTCATGTCTTTGATTTTGTTGCATTAACTGAGTATTCACTTACAAGTTTTTTATGGGCTGTTGTGATCTCATATACACCATTTAATATCATAAAAGGATTAAGTGTCATGCTCATTTTCTTGTTGATATGGCCAAGATTAAAATATATCGAATATTGATACATTTGTATTTAAAATTCACTTAAAAACATGTATAATAAAAAAGGTTAAAGATAAAGGAGAAAAACAAATGCCATTTATTACAGATATTTATGCGAGAGAAGTATTAGATTCACGTGGTAACCCAACAGTTGAAGTCGAAGTTTACACTGAATCCGGTGCTTTTGGTCGCGCGATTGTTCCAAGTGGTGCATCTACTGGGGAACACGAAGCAGTTGAATTACGTGATGGAGACAAATCACGGTATTTAGGTAAGGGTGTGTTAAAAGCAGTTGATAACGTTAATGAGGTGATCGCACCAGAACTTATAGGCTATGATGTTACCAATCAAGTTGGGATTGATCAAGCCATGATCGAACTTGATGGTACACCGAATAAATCTAAATTAGGTGCTAATGCGATTCTAGGCGTTTCTATGGCAGTTGCAAGAGCAGCAGCTGACTTTTTAGGCGTTGAACTTTACACATATTTAGGTGGATTCAATGCGCGTCAATTACCAGTGCCTATGATGAATATCATTAATGGTGGATCTCATGCTGATAATAACGTAGATTTTCAAGAATTTATGATATTACCAGTTGGTGCGCCATCATTTAAAGAAGCAATCAGAATGGGTGCAGAAGTATTTCATAACTTAAAAAAAGTTTTACAAGCTAAAGGTTATAACACTGGAGTAGGTGATGAAGGTGGTTTTGCACCTAACTTAGGCTCAAATGAAGAAGCTTTACAAGTCATTATGGAAGCTATTGAAAAAGCTGGCTATAAACCTGGTGCTGACATATACTTAGGAATGGATGTTGCATCTTCTGAATTCTATAACAAAGAAACAAAAACCTATGTTCTTGCAGGTGAAGGTGGTAAGTCATTTACTTCAAAAGAATTAGCAGATTTTTATGCAGGCTTAGTTAAAAAATATCCAATTATTTCTATTGAAGATGGACTTGATGAAAACGATTGGGAAGGTTGGGCTTATTTAACTCAAACACTCGGGAAACATGTTCAACTTGTAGGAGATGATTTATTTGTCACGAATACAAAACGTTTAAGTCAAGGTATTGAATCATCTGTAGGAAATTCAATTTTAGTAAAAGTCAATCAAATAGGAACTTTAACTGAAACTTTTGAAGCGATTGAAATGGCAAAAAGAGCAGGTTACACTGCTGTGATTTCTCATCGTAGTGGTGAATCTGAAGATACAACGATTGCGGATATAGCAGTTGCAACAAATGCTGGACAAATCAAAACAGGTAGTGCTTCTCGTACTGATCGTATTGCAAAATACAATCAACTCATCCGTATTGAAGATCAATTAGAATCAACAGGTACTTACTTAGGATTAAAAGCATTTTACAATTTAAAGTAAAAGGATAAGGTAAGAGATAACACTCTTACCTTTTTAATAAATAATGAACATTCAAGATCTTTTTCAGGCACTTTATGATGCATATCAACATTGTATAGTTGTTGAAGATGAAAGCATCATCAAACTAGCGAAAACAAGTGAATATATCATAGTAAGTGGCAATAAAATTTGTTTAAAAAAACATTATTGTATTGGTACGATGGATATCAAAAAAGATTTTGGTTTTTTAAGGCAGCCTGAAGATGACATTTATATTGATAAGAAGAATTTAAATGGATCCATGCAAGATGATTTTGTTATTGTAGATGATTCTGGATATCAATCTAAAGTCGTCCATATCATTAAACGTGCCATGACAACACTGATTTGTCGCGTTCATAAACAACAAAACAATGTTTATTTTGAACCACTTATCGATATATTACAGTTGCTACAAATTTCTTTTGATGAACATGTAGTTGATGGACACTTAGTATCTGTTAAAATTGAATCAATTGATCATTTAAACATACATGGACGTGTGGATCATATTATAGGCCATGAACATGATCCAGATATCGAAACTAAAAAAATTGTATCAAGTTATCAATGGCCACAATCTTTCAATCAAGAAGTCTATCAGGCACTTAAACAAATTAAGAAAACACCATTTGATCATATTGATTTTGAAGATAAACTCATCATTACAATTGATGGTGCTGATGCAAAAGATTTAGATGATGCAATTCATTTAGAACAAACAAAAGATGGATATGAGATTGGGGTTCATATTGCAGATGTATCGCATTATGTTAAACCCAATGATGCTATCGATAAGCAAGCATATGAAAAGACGACATCGGTATATTTAGCAGATCGAGTGATTCCTATGTTACCTGAATATTTATCAAATGATTTATGTTCATTAAATCCCTTAGAACCTAAAAAAACATTAAGTATTATCATGCAACTCAATCATGACTTTGAAGTGATCTCACATCAGTTTTACTCTTCAGTGGTTATGACATCATACAGGTTGACTTATGATGATGTGAACCTTTATTTAAAAGGTATAAGAAAACATAAAAATGATAGACTTCAAAAAATGTTAATAGCGTTAAACGATGTTTCTAAAGGATTATCAAAAATTCGTCATCAACGTGGTGAGATGAATTTTCATACCGAAGAATTAAAGTTTCATATTGAAGAACATCACATCAAAAGTGTATCATTACGCAAACAAGATGACGCAGAAAAACTTATTGAATCTTTGATGTTGCTTGCAAATGAAACAGTTGCGAAACATTTTAATGACCAACATATTGCATCTCTTTATCGCACACATGATGTTCCTGACATTGGAAAACTACAAAAAGCGATCCATATCCTTACGCAACTAGGGATATCTATTCCACTCCAAAAACATCAAGATGCACATTTTATCCAAAAAATCATTGAAAAAACTGAAACACACATACATAAAGATTTAGCGCATATGATATTATTAAGAGCGATGCAAAAAGCATCTTATGAATCACAAGTAAGTCATCACTTTGGATTAGGTGCAACGTATTATACGCATTTCACTTCTCCAATTAGGCGATATCCAGACCTGATAATTCATAGACTTATTCATATGTTTATTCTTAAGGATCATCCAATTGAAAAAATGAATTTAAGTGATATTGCAAAACAAACATCCCAACAAGAACGAATGGCATTATCTTTAGAACGAGATGTCAATCAATTAAAAAGTTGTGAATTTATGGTGGATAAAGTCAATAAATTGTTTTCTGGTGTGATTATTTCAACACTATCTAGAGGTATGTTTGTTAGAATTGAAAATGGTATTGAAGGATTTGTTTCTCTAAGAACGTTTAAACAACACGTTATATATCATGAACATACAGTGTCATATTCTGATCGTAGAGGATTATTGTATAGACTTGGAGATCGCGTTGAAGTAGAACTTATTGCAGTTGATATTATCAAAAGACATATCGATTTTAGAATTATGAATCAAGTGAAAAGAAGGGGCCATCATGGATCTCATCGCACAAAACAAAAAAGCAAGATTTGAGTATTTTATTGAAGACACATTTGAAGCAGGTATTGCTTTAAAAGGTTCAGAAATCAAATCAGTGCGTTTAAAAAAAGTCAATCTTACAGATGCTTATGTATTAGTGAAAGATGGTGAAGCATTTATTATTAACATGCATATATCGACATATGCTTTTTCATCGTTGTTTAATCATGATGAAACAAGAAGAAGAAAACTATTACTTCATAAGCATGAAATTAATAAACTAGAATCTAAAAAAAAATTAAATGGTTTAACGATTATACCGCTTAGAATGTATATAAAAGATGGCTTAGCTAAAATAGAGATAGCCTTAGCTAAAGGTAAAAAACTTCATGATAAACGACATGATTTGCAAACAAAAGATATGAATTTGCGACTAAAAAAAATTCATAAAAGAGGTCAATCATGATTGTGTTAAAAAAATTTGATGATCTTACACCAAAAATGTTATATGATATCATGCATCTACGTTTAAAAGTATTTGTTGAAGAACAAAACATTATGTATGTTGATACTGATTATGATGACATACATGCTGACCATATTTTTTATACTGTAGATGATACAATTGTATCTTATGCTAGAGTATTGCAAAAAGATCAGCGTTACAAAGATCACATGTCTATCGGACGTGTTGCAACACACTCTGCGTATAGACAAAAAGGATATGCATCGCAAATTTTAAACTATATTCTATCTACTTATCAAGAAAATTTTATGATTTCAGCACAGGCTTACTTACAACATTATTATGAACGGTTTGGTTTTAAAGTCGCTTCAGAGCCTTACATGGAAGAAGGTATATTACATGTTAAGATGCGATATAAACATGAAATGTGATACAATATGTATTGTTAAACAGAGGTGAAACATGCGTTTTTTTACAGCTCAAGAAATACGAGAAACATGGTTAAGATTTTTTAAAGACAAAGGTCATTTAATTGAACCTTCTTCAAGTTTAATTCCTCAAAACGATAAAACACTTCTTTGGATTAATGCAGGCGTAGCACCACTTAAAAAGTACTTTGACGGAAGAGAAAAACCTACAAATCCTAGATTAACGAATATCCAAAAATGTATTCGTACAAATGATATTGATAATGTTGGAAAAACGGCAAGGCATCATACTTTTTTTGAGATGCTAGGTAATTTTTCAATAGGAGATTATTTTAAAAAAGATGCGATTCATTACGCTTTTGAATTGCTAACATCAGAACAGTATTTTCATATGCCTAAAGATTTATTGTATATGACATACTATCCAGGTGATCAAGTTGCATACGACACATGGATTGAACTTGGAATTGATCCAAATCATTTAATTCCTGTTGAAGGTAATTTTTGGGAAATCGGACCAGGACCATGCGGACCAGATACAGAAATCTTTTTTGATCGTGGTGAAGCATATGATCCTCGTGGGAAAGAACTCATTGCTGAAGATATTGAAAATGAACGTTTCATTGAAATTTGGAATGTTGTCTTTTCACAATTTAATTCAACAGAAGGTTTAACCCGGGATCAATATCCATTATTACCACAAAAAAATATTGATACAGGTGCTGGTTTAGAGCGTTTTGCTTGTATATTACAAGGTACAAAAACCAATTTTGAAACAGATTTATTTTTACCAATTATAGACCAGATTCAATCATTATCATCTATTCAGTATGAAGGTCAAATGGCGTTTAAAGTGATTGCAGATCATATTAAAGCTTTAACATTTGCGATAGCCGATGGGGCGATTCTTTCAAATGAAGGAAGAGGATATGTTCTAAGAAGATTACTAAGACGCGCTGTGAAATATGGATTAAAATTAAACCTTAGTAGTCCTTTTTTACATAAACTCATTCCAACAGTTGTTCAAATGATGGAGACATTTTATCCGTATTTAAAAGATAGAATCGATATTATCACCAAAATAGTGCTACAAGAAGAAACGAAATTTTTTGAAACAATTGCTGATGGTGAAATATTATTGGAACAAGAACTTAAACAACTTCAAGGTACAGTATTATCAGGAAATGTTGCATTTAAGTTATATGATACTTTTGGATTTCCATTTGAACTTACCGAAGAATATGTTTTAGAAAAAGGCTTTACAGTAGATAA
>CAZYNC010000013.1:0-6662 GCA_964648785.1 uncultured Acholeplasmataceae bacterium | reverse complement strand
ACAAAGATGATTTCAATCTTGGTGATGAGGTATTAGCAATTGTCGATGAAGAGTATAGAAATCAAATCAGTAAAAATCATACAGCTGCACATCTTTTCCATCAATCAATTAAAGATATTCTAGGGGATCATGCGCAACAACAAGGACAACAAGTTCAAGCCAAATCCTGCCGATTTGATTTCAATCATTTTGAACCTATAACAGAGGCGAATATCATTGAATTAGAATCATTAGTGAATCATTATATTATAGAAGAACCACTCGAAGTTCATATTTTTGAGACGACACTAGAAGACGCGAAAAATAAAGGTGCAATGGCACTTTTTGGTGAAAAATATGGTGATCTTGTACGTGTAGTTGATATGGGATGGTCCATTGAATTGTGTGGTGGGACGCATGTAAAAAACAGTGCTGATATTACTAAGTTTGCTATCACATCACTTGGTTCAATCGGATCTGGAATTTACCGAATGGAAGGTATAACAGGGAAGAACGTCATCAATCTCATAAAAGATCAACTTCAGCCTTTCATATTAGAGTTGCAAGCAATTGAAGAAAAAATAAAGTTAGAAAAATATGATCTTGACTTTCAATACCCGGAAATTTATGGCTCATATCAAGATATCATCACATATCGTCACTACGTTGACGAAATGAGAAAGCAATTAAAAGAACTTGAAAAAAGAAAACTTGAAAAAGAACAAAGCGACGTACTATCATATGTTAAAGATCTTGAGAAATATGAAAAAAATCAAGATGTAACTGTAATCTTTGTTCAACAAGTAGAAAAGAAATTATTGAAAGCACTGGTTGATCAATTATTTGATTATCTTAAACCTCAATCACTAATATTAGTCAATAAAGAGGAATATAAAGCATCATATCTTATAAAATCTTCTAATAAACTCGCATCAGTTTTAGTGAAAAAACTCGCTTCCTTGACTGAAGGTTCCGGAGGCGGACAGGATCATTTTGCTCAAGGTGGTACTGCTCGACTAGATTTAATAGAAGATGCTCTAAAGGCTTTAGTATCATGAGTGTTTTTCTAGGTCTTGATTTAGGTAGTAAAACCGTTGGTGTTGCCATAAGCCATTCAGGCATTATCGCATCTCCTCTTGAAACATATCGTTTTAAAGAAAATCGTTATGATCTTGCGATTGAATATATTAATCACATTATCACTCAATATCTTGTGACACATGTGGTTATTGGACTACCTAAGCATATGAATAACGATATAGGGGATCGTGCTCAACTTTCATATCAATTTCAACAAGGACTGAAAAATGTAGAAGTTATTTTATGGGATGAAAGATTATCGACAAAATCCGCCATGGATTCTATGCGAATGTTTCATTTATCACCACAAGAAAAAAAAGCGCAAAAAGATACACAAGCAGCACTCATCATATTACAAAATTATTTAAATTATAAGGAGAATCAACATGGAAGATAAACAAATCATCATCACTGATGAACAAGGAAATGAACAACTGTGCGACATCATCTTTACTATGGATATTGATGATCGCTCTTATGTGGTCTTTACCATACCTGAATCGGATGAGGTGAGTGCAGCAGAATATATACCTAATCCTGCAAAACAAGGTGAAGGAACTTTCAAAGATATCGAAGATGATCATATTTGGGAACAATTAGAAGATGCTCTTGAAGCATATCAACAAGAACTTGATGAAGAAGACGACGAAGACGATACAGATAATTAAAGAACATGCAATCAACAACCAAATCCCTATAATCCATGATGAGGTTGTATCAATATTGACATACGTGATTCAAAAATTTAACATCAAAAAGATATTAGAAATTGGCACAGCGACATCCTATAGTGCACACATTATGGCAAGTGCAGGTGCCCATGTTTGGTCAATTGAACGTCATGATGAACGCTTTTCCGTTGCACAGCAATTTGTATCTCAATCAGAATATAAAGACTTCATTCATTTGATTCATGATGATGCTTTAACGCATGAAATAGAAATACGTGATTTTGATTTGATTTTTATTGATGCCGCAAAAAGTCAATATATCCAATTTTTTGAAAAATACAAACACAACTTAGATTCAAATGGTATGATCGTTGTTGATAATCTTAATTTTCATCACTTAGATCCTTCAAAAGTAAAAAGACATACAAGACAACTTTTAAAAAAACTTGAAAAGTTTAAACTTTTTTTAGCTTCAAATGAAGATTTTATTACCACGATACTTCCATACGGTGATGGATTAAGTTTTAGTTATAAACAATACGGTCTTTATGCAAATTTAAAAAACGTACTCGATAAATTCATGAATAACGAAGTAATGACGAAATAAAACTTAGGAACAAACATATGACATTTGTATTTAAAAATATGCCTGTCTTTGTATACACAAAGAAAATTAAGCATGTGTACGTTAGAGTGAAATCTTCTGGATGTCATATTTCTGCACCAAAAAACTTATCATCAAAATGGTTAGACCAATATTTATTAGATAATGAAGTAAGGCTACTTTCTAAATATGAAAAGTTAAATCACATTGAATATACTGTGTTAGGTCGACCCATTAAAATTCATTTTTCACATGGCCAGTTTCAATATGACTATCAACATCCGTTGCTCACGATTCGTCATGAAGATAATTTTGATTTAGCTTTTAAAACATTTTTAATGATTGAGTTTAAAAGCTACATCGATTCAATGCAATTTAAAGTTGAAACACATCTTAAAGCTCACAATCTTCAACCTGTTTCTATTAAGATAAAATATTTACGTTCAAAATTTGGAAGTTATCATCGAATACATCATCAAATTACTTTAAATAGTTATCTATTCATGTTAGATCCATCACTTATTCAATACGTCTTGATGCATGAATATGCTCATACAAAAGAATTCAACCATCAAAAAGCATTTTATGATCTACAACATCAACTATGTCCAAACGATAAAGAATTATCGAAAAGGCTCAAAACATTAACTATTCCAGAGCATTTTAAGTTATAATATGAAAGTAGTATTTTTAGGAGGAAAATATGGCAACTAAACCAGTTTATCAATTAACCCAAGAAGGGTATGACCATTTAAAAGAAGAACTTAAAGAACTTGTTGATGTTAAGAGACAAGAAAATTTAGATGCATTAAAAGAAGCAAGAGCTCAAGGTGACTTATCTGAAAATGCTGATTATGATGCTGCACGTACAGAACAAGCACGTATTGAATCTCGCATTACTGAAATCGAAAACATACTCAAATATGCCAAAATTATCAAAACAAGTAACGAAGATGTTGTCAATATTGGTAAAAAAGTCAAAGTGAAGTTTCAAGACTCTGGAAAAGAAAGAGAATTTTATTTTATCTCGAGTATTGAAGTCGATCCAAAACTCAATAAAATTTCAATTGAATCCCCTATTGGCAAAGCTTTAAAAGGACATGAAATTGGCGATATCATTACCTTTAAATCCGAGACTAACAAAGTGACAACAATTGAAATTCTAACGATTGAATAATGCCGATCATTCAACATTTAAAACCAATTCTATACGTCAAGTCTATTCAAGATATTCCGTTTGAAGAATATAAAAAACAAGGTATAATAACCTTGTTTTTTGACTTAGATAATACCATCATGAGTTATGATGAAAAAAAAATTCATCCAGATATTTTATTGTATTTAGAGAATTTAAAGAAAGACTTTAAAGTTGTTATTGTATCAAATAGTGGGTATAAGAGAGTTTCATTTGCAGCAATAGATGCCAATACAGATTTTATCCATAGTGCTAAAAAACCTTTTAAGTTTGGCTACAAACGTGCATTAAAAAAAGCACATGGTGCTATCGAAACATCTTTATTTATTGGTGACCAACTTATGACAGATATTCTTGGAGCATCTAGAATGAATATAAAAGCAATACTTGTTAAACCACTCAAACAAAGATCAGATCACTTTTTTACTAGAACAAATCGAAAAATAGAAAGACTCATGTTAAAAAAAATAGCAAAAAAACATCCAAGTCTTCTCAATCAAGCATTAAAAGATTATGGAAAAGATATTCATGGATTATTCAAATAAGCTCAAACTTATTCAAAAGGATCTTCAACATCAGATGTCATCTTACAAAAAAAGATTGCATCATATTGAAGGTGTGGCTTTAAGAATGCAAGAATTTTCAAATGTCTATGCATTAGATCTTACAACATCATTGTTAATTGCTTATTTACATGATTTTACAAAAAAGCAAGATGAACATTGGCATTTAACGCATATGTATCAAGAACATAAGTTGCTTTTTAAGGATTATCCGTATTATCAACATGCTGCATCTGCATATTATGTTGCAAAAAACGTATACAAAATTGAAGATCATAATATTTTACATGCTATATTATGCCATTGTACAGGACATGCTACACTCAATATATATGCAAAACTTATGATCATATCAGATGTATGTGAACCTAGTAGACAGTATGAAGATACACATGAGATCTATGAATTAGCACTTATTGATTATGAAAAGGCGTATGAATTAGCGCTTAATTTAAAGTTTCAAGGACATCTCAAAGAAGAAAGAAACATTCACCCTTGGTTTAAGGATGCAATAAGAAAAATAGAGGAATATCATGAGTAAAAAAATAAATAGTATAATCGATCAATTGGAAAGCGTTAAAGCTAAAGACATCAAAGTATTTGATTTAAAAGGTATTTCCCCATTCTATGATTATTTTATCGTCGCGACAGCAAATGATAGACAATCTAATGCAGCCATTAATTATATAAAAAAAGCTTTAGGTGAACATGAAATTAAACATTCTGAAGGTAAAGGTGGTTCTTGGTTACTTATTGATTGTTTTGATGTCATTGTTCACATTTTTGATGAAACAGCAAGACAATTTTATCAGTTTGACCAAAGACTTATGGAATATGTAGTAGATGATTTTTCAAAAGATTTATGATCAGTCAATAAAAATAGACATTTATCAACAATATGTCAACATATTGTCTCCATATATTGACAAACATACGAATATATTAGATGTTGGATGTGGTACAGGGAAACTGTTGTCGATGTTTCAATCGAAAACATCAAATGTCTTTGGAATTGATATGGATGATGACATGTTGACCTATGCTAAACAGCAACACCCGAAACTTAGACTGATCAAGCATGATATGCATGAACCCTTTCCTTTTTATGCAGATATTATTATATTATCTATGGATGTCATTCATTATTCAGCAACACCATTAAAAGTTTTAAGACATGCAATGGATGCTTTAGAAGAGGAAGGTATTATTATCTTCGATTATTTTAATAAGTCTTTACCTGACATTGATGAAACGCATCTTCATCCATTAACATATACATGGAAAAGAACTGTTAAAGAGCACAAAATTCTTCATGAAGTCGTAACACCCAATCAAACATATAAATTTATACAATATGAACATGTAAACATTGATTTTGAATCATTTTTAAAACAAGCACATTTTAATGTAACTTCACAATTATCGATTGATTCTAATAAAAACATCATCTTTGCAAAAAGATGATGTTTTTTTAGTATTTTTCTACGTTTTATCTATTATAGATTAAAGGAGAAAAACTTATGAAAAATTTGTGGATCTTGACGCTTGTGCTAACATTGATTATTTCGGTTTGGTTTTTACCAAGTCAAACACTATTAGTCAATAGAGTTCAACCTAAATCGACGTTTGAAATTACGATTTCTGGTGCTGTTGTATTTCCAAAAACGATGACTTTTTTTGAACCTGTTACCTTTGAATCATTATTAGAGTATGTAGGAGGATATAGCCACAAAGATATTTTATATACGCCACCAGCCTATATTTTCAGTGAAACTCAAACAATTCATATTCCAATACCAAATCAACTAGAAGAACAACAAAAAGAAGTCATCAAAATTAATATCAATACGGCGTCATTTCAACAATTATTAACGATTCCTTATATGACAGAAACAAGAGCAGCTGAACTTATCATTTATCGAAGACAAAATGGGTTTTTTGATTCGATAGAAAGTTTGATTCATGTTAAATATATTGGAATGGCTACTCTTGAAAACCTTCGTCCATATATTACAACAACGTAATCTTTATATCACGTTCATCGTGATTATTCTATTGTTGTATAGTGTTATATATCCATTATTACTTTTTGTCGTCTTATTGATTATATTGGCTTATCACAAAGAGTTATTATATAAGTTGATCGTATTTTGCCTTTTTATTTTTTTAATTGGCTATGGTGTCTTATTATCAAATATAAAAACAAAAGAATTCAATCACGATACATTTCTTATAGTCAATAAATCAAAACAAATGTATACGTATCAATATGTATTAAAAAATGGTGTTTTTAAATACATCTATTACGATAATGATGAATATTCAATAGGTTCTAAACTTACCATTCATGCAACATCAAATCCTTTTCATCGTCAAACGATACCCAAGGGATTTGATACAAAAAACTATTATTTGGGTAAAGGAATTATTGCTGAACTATCAAATGTTACCATTATTCATGTCGAACATAAAAAAACTATTCGCGAATGGGTTTTTGATTTAAAAGAAGCATACACAAATTCAACACTAGAGCCTTTTGTTGATGCATTTATGTTTGATGACCAAAAAAT
>CAZYNC010000012.1:0-18208 GCA_964648785.1 uncultured Acholeplasmataceae bacterium | reverse complement strand
TTAAATTTTTTATATTATCGTTGGTTTGACCATGTCTGACTAAATAAATTCGCATAATTTTCTCTTTTCAAGATGTTACTCTTATGTTATCATAATAGCGTAACACGAGACGATTTTTTTACGGAGAAAATGCATGAACATACAAGAAATAACAAAAGCTTTACTTAACACGAAAAAAACTCCTTTAAAACTTTTTATAGGTTTTGATGGTTTTGTTGACAATATCATGCATGTTGTTGATAAACGCATTAATTTAACAGAATTTAAGAGATTAGAATATATCAAAGATTATGCGGAACGAATTGGAAAAGCAGCCGGGTTATCAACGAATATTGAGTGGGTTGTGGATCAACAAAAAATAGGTGGAAATGGTCCAATTATGACCAACGCACTATTAAACCATCATGTTGAGGCAACTTATGTTGGTGCGCTTGGTTATCCAACGTTACATCCTGTTTTTCAGCCTATTGCTGAAAAAGCAACTGTCGTTTCAATTGAAAATCCTGGTATTTCAGATGCAGTTGAATTTTTTGATGGAAAAATCATTATGGGTCGTATGAACTTTGACCATATGACATATGACAGATTAATTGAGACCTATGGTGAAAAAAATCTTTTAGAACAACTTGAAGCATGTGATTTATTTGCTAGTGTCAATTGGTCAATGTTACCAACGATGACATCACTTTGGGAAGATTTATTAGAAAAAGCAATTCCAAAATTAAACTCAAAAGAAAAAAAACCAATTTTCTTTGTTGATATTGCAGACCCTGAAAAAAGAGAATCCTCTGATATCATAAGAGCACTTCACTTACTCAAGTTGTTTAAATCATATTTCACCGTTATATTAGGTTTTAATAAAAAAGAAGCTTTTGATGTTTCTGTCACTTTAGACTTATTTACACCAGATACGATCAAAGAAGCAAGTTTAGAACAAGTTACAAAAGCTCTTTATGAAACATTAGAAGTTGATCAACTTGTTGTTCATCCAGTTGATCGTGCTGTGGTCATGACCAAGAACGGTTATGTTGAAACAAAAGGTCCTTATGTTGAAAAACCAAAATTGACAACGGGTGCGGGTGATAATTTTAATGCGGGTTATGTCTTTGGACAACTTGCAGGATTATCTCCAGAAGCATCACTTCTAACAGGGGTTTGTACAAGTGGCTTTTATGTTGTCAATGCGAAAAGTCCTAATACCGATGAATTAATTGAGTTTATTGAAAACTTTAAAAAATAAAAAACGCTTAGGCGTTTTTTTTTATTCTACAATATTTGTCGTAATAAAGTGTACTTCTTCTTTTTCTAAAAGTGGATAAAGTCTTTTATCATCGACAGTCCAATAAGATATATCGAATTGATACTTTTTATACATGTCGTGTTTTGATTGATGATAATATTGAATATTTAAATTAATAGAACATATATCCAACTCTATAAGTTTGTTGATTTCTTGTTTATCTAACTCATCTTTTAAATACATTACAGAAAGGTACTGTTTAAAAAAAATAATCACATCGAGATGAAAAGAAATAATCTTGATTTTTTCAGTATTGATTGATGATAAAAGTTTATAGAGATATGTCATTTCGTCATTGGACAAGGCATCTTTTACTTCTATCAATAGCGTTTTGCTATAGTTTGCATGGAGATGAAGTAAAGACTCTAGTGTCATGATACGTTGGCCATCTTGATAATGATATGACAGTATTTCAAGTAAAGTAAGTGATTTTATAGTTTTATTAACTTGATTGAGTCTTAATAAATGTTCATCATGATACACAATAAATGCTTGATCTTTTGTTATTCTAATATCACACTCACAACCATCAAATGATGATTCATAGGCATATTTAAATGCATAATACGTATTTTCAATAAATTTTTTACTTGCCCCTCTATGGGCGATGTACTTTGTCATAAATATGTGCAACCCTCACATGTTTTATTCATCTTTATATTTGATATAATAACATATGAAAGGGTTTCCACATTATGAAAAAAAATCAACTTATTGATGTTTTGTTTGATCAGTTATATCCAAATCAACTTGAAGCAAAAAATGAATTACTTTCCTTTATTAGAGAACACAGCAATCTTGAAAAGCAACAACCTTGGTTTACAGAAACACCAATTGTTGCAATGACACTTTATGTGGATTTGTTTGCTAAAAACATTTTGTCTCTTAAAGATAAATTAACTTATTTTCAATCATTAGGTATTAATTTAATTCATTTAATGCCAATTTTGAAAACCAGAACTGAGGAGAATGATGGTGGTTATGCTGTCGTTGATTTTAACGACATTGATCCTAAGTTTGGTACAAAAAATGATCTTTTAGAAGTCATTCATTTCTTTCATCAATATAACATCAAAATCATGATTGATTTTGTATTAAATCATGTCGCGAAAGAACATCAATGGGCAATAAAAGCCGTTAAAGGCGATAGCTTTTACCGTCATTTTTTTATGATATATGAAGATGATTTTATTCCCTCACAATTCGATTTGACAGTCCCTTTAGTCATACCTGAAAGAAAACAAACAAATTTCACTTATCTTGAATCCATGGATGCCTATATCTATACTTCATTTAGTGATTATCAATGGGATCTTAATTATAAAAATCCTTATGTCCTCATAGAGATGTTAAAACAATTATATACATTTTCAAGTTGGGGAATTGATATGATTCGCTTAGATGCTATTCCTTTTATGTGGAAAACACTAGGAACAACATGTAGAAATTTACCAGAAGTTCATGTATTAATGAGAATTTTTAGAGCTTTTAGAGATATGACATGTCCTCAGCTTGCGCTACTCGGTGAAGCCATTGTAGAACCACATGAAATTGTGAAATATTTTGGTACAGATGACGCACCAGAATGTGATTTCATGTATGATGCTAATTTAATGGTGGATTTGTGGCATACCGTTGCCACTCAAGATGCAAGACTACTAAAAATTGATGCCAATCGTTTTCATATACCGAAACACGCTGCATGGCTCAATTACATCCGTTGTCACGATGATATCGGCTGGGGTTTTAATGAAGATGCACTTGCAACTTTTGGTTTTGATCCTTTTTTACATAAACAGTTTTTATTATCTTTTTTTAATGGTAGTTTTAAAGGATCCTTTAGTAGGGGAATTGATTACCAAAGAAATGAAAAAACTAAAGATGCTCGTACCAACGGAATGTTTGCATCACTAATCGGTATTGAGGAGGCAAATGTACAACACGCCAACATGTTACTTGAACTCGCAGTCAAACGCATGAATCTCATCAATGCAATACTGCTCTTTTATCAGGGAGCCCCAATGATTTATGCAGGCGATGATATTGGCATGACCAATGATGCTTCATACTTGGATAATCCACATAAAAAAGATGATTCAAGGTGGATCCATCGACCTTTTTATGATTGGAATCTCTATGAAATGATCATTTCAAATCATGAGGGTATCGCCAAAATTTATCATGATTTAAAATCGTTTATAAAATTAAGGCAAACACATCCCTTATTACAACCTTTTGTAAGTCAAAGAGCATTAGATATTGATCATCAAGATGTTATTGTGTTAGAAAAATATAAAGACAACAAGCATTTATTTGGTATATTTAACGTTACCAGTCGACATATCACCTATGACATCAATACATTATTTGATCAAAAAATGTTGACACTTGAAAAAGATTTAATTCAGGGAAGAATCATATCTAAAAATCAATCATTTATATCACTTGCACCATATGAAGTACTATATTTACCAGCAAAGACTGCAACGACTTAGCAGTCTTTTTTTTATGAACATAAATAAAAAAACACTTGTTAAAAAGTGTTTTTCATTTCTAAAGTGGTGGAGTTAGAGGGGATTGAACCCACGACCCCTTGCACGTCAAGCAAGTGCTCTCCCGCTGAGCTATAACTCCATTCGCACTTAACATTATACATGAAAATAAGAGGGAATCAAGTAGTTTCATTTAATTGGGCTAATACACTTATCCTCTTATTATCAATAAAAGATTCTAAATCTCGATAACCAAACTGTAATTGTATCATAGATGAAGCTATATCTTGTTGATATAATGATTGATATTGATCAATAAAGTTCTTAAAAAAAGAAAAGGTAAAGGTCGTATCGAGTAATGTTTGGAGATACGTCTCATATAATGATTTAAATTGATCTAATTGAAAAATGATGTCAAAAAGCGGATGATTGACATTTGATTGATTCGAAAGAAATGTAAATAACTCACCATAATGATATAGCTCTGTATCCACGAGTTGGTTTTGAAATACTGGTGCACCATCCCATCCTTGACCTAGACTATGATCTAAATCATAAGGAAAAAGATAATATTTTTCTGAGACAATATCAAAATATAGGTAGTAATTATTCGCCATTGATCGTATATCATCTGGATTTCCTAATAACAAAGAAACGGCAAATTGACGCGCAAGTTGATCAAGATCAACATAGGTTTCAATGAATGCTTTTTTGTAATAGATATCATTGGAAGCGAGTACATCAATGAGTAAATTCAACGCTTCATGATTGGATGTTTTTTTATTTGTTTTTAAATCATATGAAGGTCTGTAATTGATATCAGCATCTTTAATACCAATTGAACCTTCTATAATATTAGTAAGATTGGCAGGACCAAATTGTTGCCATAACGATTTATATAAATCTCCAATCTCGTTGTTTTTTGATTCAAATCTTCTTCTAATAAACCATTCATCAATTGGCTCAAATGCTGTCATTACACCTATTTTATTGATTGTATTATCAATATGGACTTCTACATACACTAGCGATGATTTCTGAGACAAAACATCTAAAGAATCATATAGTTTTAATGCACCAAACTCATTCATGTAAGACGCATCAAAATTTCTATTATATTTTAAATCTAGTTCTTCTAATCCAAATAAATATCCGTCTCTTTCAAGTGTTGTAAACTGAGCATTAAATTTTAATTTTAAATGATTTAATTGAAGATTCCCATCTTCATCTAAAAATCTCGTTCGAGATAAATTTCCTCTTGTTCTAAAAGCAACATCTTGCATTTCAATCATACCAAATGAATCTTCATAATAAATAGAGGCAGGAATATAAGTATCACTTTTGTAATTTCCAAATTGCTCAAAGTATTCTTGCATTGTTTGATTCAGTAGAGTTGCGTTTTTATTCGTGAGCTTAATGATGAGTTTTTTATGATTCACATGGTTAAAAAACCGATCATAATTATCATCTAATAATAGTTGTTCATTCAAGATTTGTACAGGTTCTGATTGAGGTATGACGATATCGTTACATGAATTCAAGAAAATAGATATTAAGGATAAGATTAGGATTAAGATTATTTTTTTATTCATATTATCATTGTAGCATAATGAATTCCATAACTGACAATAGATTCTATGTTTTCTTCAATGTACATTTTTTTAATTACTAATTTGTTATATAATATACCTAAAGGACAATTCAATGAAAAAAATATTATTAATCATTTTGATATTTACAGTCACAATCAGTATGGCGTCTTGTTATAGTAATGTATATCATTTAAATGACCCAAATCATTCAGAACTTGCTTACATAGAAGATTATGATCAGCTGAAAACACTTATTGACCTACAAACATCATATCAAAACCGTTTTTTCCCTGAAGTAGCGATGGAAGACGCGGAATCAACAACATCAGCTCAAAAAGATTATTCTACAACAAATGTACAAGTAAGTGGTATTGATGAAGGCGATATCATTAAAACGGATGGTAATCGTATTTATATGATTACCTATGACAAGCTTGTGGTTGTGGATGTGTCAACACCTACAATGGAAGTTTTATTATCAAAAACACTTGAATCTACTTCGAATGAACAAAGTTATACGTATTATCAAGAATTATATGTGACAGATAAAAACCTTATTGTTGTCGGTCAACGATACTCATATTACCTTCAATCAAAAACTGGTGAGGTTCTTACGAATGAATTCATTGATATTGAACCTTGGTATTTCTATGGATTACCAGAAACAATCATAGAAATATATGATTTAACGAGTCTTGAACTTACTGATACAATGACAGTTTCTGGTTATTTATCTAGCTCAAGGCTTATCGAATCACACTTATATGTCTTAACAAGACAAGATATCATTATTTATGATGACATCGATCCAAGACCTTTAGTCACACATAACGGCAATACAACTTTACAACCTTATGAAAATATCCAATATATTCCAAGTGTTACAAACTTAGAAAATTATACCAATATTTTATTTGTTGATCTTGATAACACGATAACTTTTGACTTAAAAACATACTTGGGACAAGGCTATTGGGGACATACTTATGTAACATTTGATGGTATTTATTTTGCAGGTAACACGTACCAATATAACGAAACAAACAATACTTATGAGAGTATAGGTGTATTGATGCGCTATCAAATTTTAGAAGATGGTGCTATCACATTTGGTGGTTATCAAACATATAAAGGCAATATTCTTAATCAATTTGCAATTGATCAACATGAGCAAACGATAAGACTTGTCACAACGGATGGTTGGGGAGATAATGTCATTAACAGACTCTATATTTTTAGTTTAACAATCAATGACAACGAAGAACCTGTCCTCTCGTTATTATCTTTATTAGATGAAGGTATAGGTAAACCTAGAGAATCAGTTCAATCCGTACGTTTTAATGGTGATATTGTTACTGTTGTGACATTTGAGCGTACCGATCCACTTTACATCATCGATTTGTCCAATCCAAATCAACCCGTTATTACAAGTGAATTAGAAATAACCGGCTATGCGACTTATCAACATCCTTGGAAAGATAATACGCTACTAAATATTGGGTATGAAACTGATATAAATGGTCGTAATATCGGTATTAAGCTTGCCTTATTTGACACGTCAGATATCAATAATCTTACACAAATTGGATCTGAACTTACATTTTTAAATGGTCAAAATGGATGGCAATATTCAGAGGCACTTCATAATCACAAAGCACTTCTTTTTTCTAACACACACGATGTCTTTGGTTTTTCAATATCACGAAATCAATTGTTTATTTCTGAAACATTCACTAAACAGATCCAACTCAATGAGTATCTTTTATTTGATATAGATGTAAATAACTTAGCGTCACCCATTCAAGTAAAGGCATCATTCTCACATCTTCATTTCATTCAAGAATACTATAATCAAGGTGGAGAAGATTATTATATGCAATATCAATTTCATATTTCTAGAGCGCTATTCATTGAAGATACACTTTATATCGTATCTTCAGGTGGTATTACAGCCTATGACATTCTTGACTTAACCTCAATGATAGATGACCTATTATTGATTTCATAAAAAAAGACCCTTTTAAGGGTCTTTTTTATACAACTTGTTTATGAGTCAAATCTAATACAACTTTACTAATCGCGATAAAAATGACATAAAATTCTAACCGACCTAAAAACATACCAAATGTGCCTGTCCACAATAAAAAGTTTGGTGCTGATGCATTAAGTATTCCTACTGATAACCCAACTGTACCTAACGCACTAGCAAATTCGAACACGCTATGTTCAAATGAATGTCCATAAAGCATGATCATAAATGCACCTAATAGTAGTATCACAATATATGTCGTAATGAACATATAATTTTGGGTAATATCTTCTTGTTCAATGACCATCTTTTTACCAAGTCTTGTGATAAATTTTGTTCTTACCGTTTTTTTATGACTTAACATATCTTTGACTTGCCAGTACTGTGATTTTGCCATCAAGCCAATGCGATATTGTTTAATACCACCTGCTGTTGAACCAGTGCCTGCACCTAAAATCATGGTCAATATAATTAAGAAAAATAGGACTGATGGAATTCCAAGAAAGCTATCAATATTTTGATAACCAGTACCTGTAATAGCTGAAATTAATTGAAAACTTGAAATTCTAAATGATTCTAAAAAATTAAGATCCAATTGATTCATGACGTTCAGTGTCCCAAAAAAGATCGATACAACTGCTATTACGGCAAACACTTTAAGCTCGATGTGTGAGAAAACTTCTTTGAATTTTTTTCTAAATAAAAGTAAGTGAACAAAAAAGTTGGTACCACCTAAGATCATTAACACGATTGTCACAATCTCAATTTCTACGCTTTGGTAATGACCAATGGACGCACTTTGAGTTGAAAAACCACCTGTTGCAACAGCACTAATTGAATGATTGATGGCATCAAATAAAGGCATACCAAATACGACATAAAACACAATGCCCAATATGATATAAAAGACATAGATACGCATGATAATACGACCAGATTTCACTAAGTTCGGTACGAGTCTATCACTATGTCCTTCAGCTTGATATAAGCGCATACCTAACTTATCTGATATTGCAGATGTTAAGACTAAAACAAATCCAACTCCACCAAATAATTGAAGAAAAGAACGATATAATAGTAAAACTTTTGGTGCCTGTGTGACATCAACAACACTTAGCCCCGTTGTTGAATAACCACTTGTAATTTCGAATGCTGCATGGGTAAAACTATACCCTAATAGTAACATCGGAATCGTTGATAAAAGGATGGCAAGTACCCATGTCGCTACAACAAGGACGGCATCCTGATGTCTTGCAAGCTGACTTTTTTCATAGGTTTTAAAGTATTGTTGAAACAGAAGTCCGACGACAATCAACAATACACCTGGAATCATAAAATTTAAACTAATGCGCCATTCTGATATATCAAAAAATAGTGCGATAAGAGGAAAAAGCATGATGATCCCAACGATTATCATGAAAAGAGTTAAGTAACTGAAAATAAGAGGAAAACCTGTTAATTTTTTAATTTGAAGTTGATTTGGAGATTGCATTATGAATTTTTCTCAAAAAATCTGACAACTTTATCCTTTTCAACTGGCGTTGTCACAATGAGTAGTTTATCTCCTTCTTTTATCATCGTATCCCCTTTAGGAATAATGGGGAGTGGGTCTCTAAAGACACAGCTTATGTTGATATTGGTTGGAAAATGAATATCTTTAATATATTGGTTTAAAAACGAAAAGGTTGGTTGTACTTGAATTTCAACTACGACAATTTTGTCTTCATCATCTAGTGAAATAGTACGACTTAATTGCTGAATAACGGCATCGTTATGGATATTTTGGACTAAATAATTTGTCGCATTAATGACTCTATCGATGCCTAAACTTTTAAATACTTTGACATTATTAGGGTTTCTTACGATACAAACAACTTTTTTAACATCAAATAATCTTTTTGCTGTAATACTCATTATATAATTGTCTGTATCATTTTCTGATAACGCGATAAATACATCAGCTTCATGTATTTGTGCATCATCTAAGACATAGATCTTTGATGGATCTCCAGCAAATACTGGCAGATCATGATGCGCAGATAAATACTTCGCAAAATCAATGTCTGGATTGATGATGATGAGTTGATGATTACTTTTTTTAAATTCATTAATGATAAAATCAGCTTCTAATCGGCCGCCAGCTAAAATGATTTTCATAATTTGTCCTCAACATCACTTTGAAATAGTTGTCGAAAGCTGTCAAGTGAAAGTTTATACGGGTAAATTGCTTGAATTCTATCACTATGGATCAGTTTTTCTTTCTCTGAGTCCATAAGTCTTATGTAAATATTGGGTACTTGAAAAATTTGATCACATATATGCGCAATTAAAATATTGACATTATCACGATTGGTAGAAATTAACACATACTCAGCTTCTTCGATAAAAGCTTTTTTCAATACTTCCAGTTGAGTTGCATCACCAACTTCAGTATAGCCTGCAAATGTTTCATGTAATTTTCTAAATGAATCTTCATGGGCATCAACGACAATTACTTGCATGCCTTCTTCAGAACGTTCTGTCGCGACTTGTCCGCCAAAGCGACCACACCCAATTACAACAAACTTATTTCGTTTCATATTTAACCTTGCCTTCTTACTCAATCATGGATATTTTATCATAATTTCAACATTTCATCTTATGATAGGGTTTTCATATACAAAAATCGCATCAAAATAATGCGATGATAAGTTCGATAATCTCTTGCTCGATTGTTTTTAGATCAAATACTTGTTGCGTTTCTAAATAAAAAGAGGTGGCATTTTTATATTGAAAGGATGATTGATTAATATTAAGTCCAAATCCAATCACTGCACCAATGACATTGCTGCCTTTGGTTTTTGACTCTACAATGACACCACCTATTTTCTTACCGTTAATAAGAATATCATTTGGTTCTTTAAATGTTGTTTGATGAAACCATTTTTTTAAGTAATGTACAATTGTGATAGACACTTCTTTTTGAATCTCAGATAATCGACGCATTGACACATGTTTAACTAATATTGAGCACAATATGTTTTGATTCGCACTTGATTCCCAAGTTCTATCAAATTGACCATGACCTTCTGTTTGAAACCCAGCACTTAAAATTGTTAAATGAGGAAGATCTTCCATATACGTTAATAGCTCAGTCTGGGTTGAAGTCACGACTTCTTTATAAACGTAGGTCATTGAACAGCAAATGAAAATTCAGATTCCACAACAAGTTCATCGCCAACATATGCATATGCTTGACCAAATCCAAATTGAGCACGCAGTTTTGTTAATTCTACTTGAAGCGTTAACGTATCATTAGGATTGACTTGTCTTCTTATTTTTGTGTTTTTTATACCCGTAAAATATGCGATTTTACCTCGGTATTTTTCATCTAATAGCAGTAAAAAAGCACCAACCTGTGCCAGTGACTCAACAATTAATACACCTGGCATCACTGGTTTTTGAGGAAAATGGCCTTTAAAAAAATCAAAAGATTCTTTTACGAATAATTTTCCTATTGCTTTTTTTAGTGGTTCTAAATACGTGATCTCATCAACAAACAAAAATGGATCACGATGAGGAATCACGGCTTTAATTTGTTCTTGATTATACATACTTATACCTTCTTAAAGACTAGAATTGCATTTTGACCACCAAATCCTAAATTCATATTTATGGCATAGTTCAATGCTTTCTTCACTGCAACATTTGGCGTGTAGTTTAAATCACAATCCGGATCTTTTTCTTGATAGTGAATGGTTGGTGGAATAATACCATGATTGAGTGCCTCAATACAAAATACACTTTCAATCGCACCAGCTGCTCCAAGTGCATGTCCTGTCATAGATTTTGTTGAACTCACGTGAAGCTTATATGCATGGTCTTGAAACACTTTTTTAATCCCTAGCGTTTCAAATTTGTCGTTTAAAGGTGTTGAAGTACCGTGTGCGTTAATATAGTCGATGTCTTCTTTGTTGATTCCTGCATCTTCTAATGCGAGTTCAAGTGCTCTTGAAACTCCTTTTGCTTCTTCATCTGGTGCTGTAATGTGAAATGCATCTGACGTTGATCCATAGCCAACGATTTCTCCTAAGATGTTTGCACCTCTAGCTTGTGCTCTTTCGTATTCTTCAAGTATGAGTACACCAGCGCCTTCTGCAATCACAAAGCCATCTCTTCTTGCATCAAATGGCATGGATGCCTGATTGACGTTTTCAGTTTGAATAAGTGCACGCATATTCGCAAATCCATTCACACCGATTGGATTGATTGGGGCTTCAGCACCGCCTGCAAATGCAACATCTAAATATCCATCACGAATATATCGAAATGCTTCACCAATAGAATTGGTTGCAGCTGAACACGCTGTGACAACGGGTAAATTTGGTCCTTTGGCTTGATATTGCATTGAGATTGCACCGCCAACTAAATTGATAATCGCTGCAGGTATAAAAAATGGTGACATACGATCAAGTCCTCTTAATACAGAAATTTCAGTTTCTCTATTAATCGTTGTTAATCCACCTATACCGGAACTTACAAATGTACCAAAACGGTATGGATCACCAATATTAGATTCATTCAACCCACTTTGTTCATATGCTTCTTTCGCTGCAACAAGTGCTAAATTGATGACACGGTCTTGTCTTTTGATCGCTTTTTTATCAATATAATCTTCAAAATTTAAATTTTTAACTTCACCTGCAATTTTTACTTTCCAAGTGGTAGTATCAAAAAGTGTCACTTTGTCAATACCATTCTTACCTTCAATTGCTGCTTGAAATGACGTCTTAACATCATTTCCTATTGGACTTACAAGTCCAAGTCCTGTGACAACAACTCTTCTTTTATTCATGATGGCATCACCATCCCTCCATCGACAACTAATGTTTGTCCTGTAATATAGTCTGATTGATATGACGCTAAAAATAATGCTGCAAATGCAATATCTTTAACATCTCCTATTCGTTTTAATGGTATTTGTTGTATGGCTTGATTCAATATTTCTTCTGGTAATTGATCCGTCATTTCAGTTTTGGTGAATCCAGGTGCGATTGCATTGACGTTGATGTTTCTTCCACCAAGTTCACGAGCAAGTGCTTTCGTGAAACCAATGACACCCGCTTTTGCGGCACTGTAATTGGTTTGTCCTGCATTTCCCAAAATGCCTGAGACTGATGAGATATTAATGATTTTCCCTTTTTCTGATTTTAATAAGGGCTTTAACATGGCTTGTGTTAACATCCAAACACCACGTAAATTCGTATCCATCACTTGATCAAATTGATCTAGTGACATTCTAAGCATAAGTGTATCTCTTGTGATACCAGCATTATTTACAAGAATATCAAGTCCACCTAACGTGTCTTGTACATGTTTAACGAGTGCTTTACAATCTTCTTCAATACTGACATCAGCTTTAACTGTATGGACGTGATAGCCTTTAGCAGATAACAGATCCACGATATCAAGTGCATGCGCCATATTCGATTTATACGTGAATAAAACGTGGGCACCTTCTTCAGCAAATTTCTCTACGATTGCTTTACCTATGCCACGTGATCCACCAGTAATCAATACTTTTTTATTGTTGAGTAAACTCATATATTGTCCTCCAAGGATGAAGCATCTTGATACGTTTGAATCTGAATTGCTTCGAACTGTTTATTTGCTAATTGTGATAAGACATTACCTGGTCCTATCTCAATTAAATGCGTGAAACCTAACGTTTTTAATTGTTCAAATATCGTTGTGAGTCTTACTGGTGATGTCATTTGCTGAATTAAGTCTTCTTTTTTTACTGCTGTGACAACATGTCCTGTCACATTTGAAAATAATGTGGTTGTCGGCTGTTTGAGTTCAATTTGATCAATCACATCTTCATATAGATGTTTGTGAGTATTCATGAGTGGCGTGTGAAAGGCTCCTGAGACACGTAATGGTAAGACTTTACCACCTGCTTCGACCAATGCTTCTTTCACTTTCTCAAACGCATGTTTATGTCCACTAATGACAGTTTGTAATGGTGCATTATAATTAACTGGCATCATGAAATGAGTTGGTGTTGAGTGTTGTTGACATATCGTTTCGATCGTATCAGGCGTTAGTTTCACAACAGCTGCCATCATGCCATCTGAACTTTCAGTCGCATGTTGCATCGCTTTTGCTCTTGCTTGGGTTAAGCGTAACATATCGTGATAGTCGATCACACCTGAACGTCTAAGTGCACTCATATCACCTAAGCTAAATCCAAAGACCGCATCAAATTGAAGATCTTTGAGGGCAAAGTCAAATAATGCTTGCGTCATCACCATCAATAACTGTGTTTGATAGGTGTTTTTTAAACTTTCTGGGTTATGAAACCAGGCATGAACATCTTCTCCTAAAATTTGTGCTGCTTCATCAATGAGCGTAATAGACTCAGGATATAGTTTGAGTATATCAAGTCCCATGCCTTCATATTGACTTCCTTGTCCAGCATACATGATACATGTTTTCATGTTTAAACCTCTACAATCGCTGCACCGTAAGTAAATCCTCCTCCAAAACCAACAAAAATAACACGCTTCGTATCATGATATGTTGCTTTATATTCAGAGAGTGTTAAAGGAATACTCGCTGCTGATGTATTACCGTATGATGCAATATTCATCACAAAAGTTTCTAAAGGAATGTTCATACTTTTCGCAACAGCCATGATAATTCTTTCATTGGCTTGATGTGGAATGATATGATCGATATCTTGAAGCGTTAATTGGGCTTGTTCCAATACTTTTAAAATACTTTTTTCAATGACATCGACTGCAAATAAAAATACTTTACGGCCATCCATTTTAATATAGGGTCCAACATCAAGTGTATGACTCATATCTGGTTTTGAGGTATTGTAAAAATAACCTATGTGATTGGTATTGCCTTTTTCAATGACGACTGCACCAGCGCCGTCTCCAAATAATATACACGTATTTCGATCAGTGTAATCTAATACATTTGAAAGTGATTCTGCACCGATCACGAGTGCTTTTCTAAATTTAGGTTGCTGAATCATCGATGCAGCAAGCTCTAACGCATACACAAATCCTGTGCATGCAGCATTTAAATCAAAGCTCATAACATCATGTTGAATATCAAGTAAACCTGCGACAAAATTGGCAACAGCAGGTGTCTTTTGGTTTTCTGTAATAGTAGCAACAATAATAAGATCGATTTCACTCGCATCAACTTGCGCTTTTAATAAGGCTTCTTTTGATGCTAAATACGCCATTTCATGCGTTGTTTCATGAGTAATTTTACGACGTTCTTTGATACCTGTACGTGAGACAATCCATTCATCAGAAGTTTCCACGATTTTTTCTAGGTCATGATTCGTGACAATTTGACTTGGTACATAATGTCCTGTTCCTAATATCTTAATTGGAAGATTCATCCGATACTCTTTCTAAAATCGTACCCATCTGTCTAAATTTTTCATATCGTGACATGAGTAGTCTTTTTATTGGTTTGTGAGATAAACTATCTAAATGTTTTTCTAAATGTTGAGATAACTGCGATAATCCTATGTCAACATTTTCATGAAGACCTGGACCTTCTTTAATAATGTCATCAATAATTGACATTTCTTTTAAATCTTTTGACGTTATTTTCATGAGTTCTGCTGCTTCAGGTGCACGTTTAGCATCTTTATATAAAATAGATGCAAATCCTTCTGGCGATAATACCGAATAAATCGCATGTTCAAACATTAAAATGACATCACCAACACCAATTGCAAGTGCACCACCTGAACCGCCTTCACTTAACACAACAACAATAACAGGCGTTTTGAGTCCCATCATTTCTTTTAAATTATTGGCGATTGCTTGTGCTTGACCCCGTGCTTCTGCACCTACTCCTGGATAAGCACCTGGTGTATCTATGATCGTAATAATAGGTCTTTTAAATTTTTCTGCTTGCTTCATTAAACGTAATGCTTTACGATAACCTTCTGGATGTGGCATCCCAAAATTATGTTTAATTTTATCTTCTGTGTCAATGCCTTTTTCTTGAGCAATAATGGTGACGGTATGTTGTTTAAATGTTGCAATGCCACCTATAATTGAGAGATCATCTTTAAATTGTCGATCACCATGTAATTCTAAAAAATCAGGAAATAATTTTTTGATGACACCTCTAGAAGTCAATCTTTTAGGATGTCTGGCGATTTTTAATTGATCATAGGCTGTCATAGAGCACCTTCTGATGAAATTTTAATAATTGAAATAGTGTCTTTTTGATGTCTTGTCGATTGAGTACGATGTCAACTTGGCCACTTTGAAGTTGAAATTCTGCCGTTTGAAAACCTTCTGGTAATTCTTCTCGAATTGTTTGTTTAATGACTCTTGGTCCTGCAAACCCAATGAGTGATGATTTCTCTGCAAGATGATAATCACCAAGGGATGCAAAACTTGCAGCGACACCTCCTGTGGTTGGATGCGTCATCACACTAATAAATAAACCACCTGCATCATCTAAATGTTTGAGTGCAGCTGAAGTTTTCGCCATTTGCATTAATGATAAAATGCCTTCTTGCATACGCGCACCACCTGATGCAGAAAAAATGATGAGTGGTAAGTGTTCTTTTATTGCAAATTCAATGAGTCTCGTGACTTTTTCACCTACTACTGACCCCATAGAGCCCATCATAAAATGACTATCTAAAATACCGATTGCGCATGGATATCCAACAATAGAAGCTCTTCCACAAACAAAAGCTTCATTTATTTGTGATGATTTTTGAGCTTGAATT
This sequence comes from uncultured Acholeplasmataceae bacterium, assembly GCA_964648785.1. Lineage (GTDB taxonomy): Bacteria > Bacillota_I > Bacilli_A > Acholeplasmatales > Acholeplasmataceae > UBA8290. The sequence goes on along the minus strand of CAZYNC010000012.1, from coordinate 2,031 downwards.
AATTTATCTTCATAGCCTGGCATACTGAGCGGATTCGTTGATAATAATTGATCAAAAAGAGGCTCAAAACTACCCTCATCAACTGTGTATTCTAACCTTGTCTTCGCATCAATTCTAAAGTGATTGGAACAAACAGGACACACGTGCTGATTTTTCTTTAATACTTTTTCATATAAGGCAGCTTGACAATTTGAGCATTGAACAAAAACCCCTTCTGGAATATCAACTGGGGTTTGTATATCTACATCCATTCTTTTTTTGGTTGCGGCTTCTAATTGTCTTTTATGAACATCTAAAAAGTTCATGATTTTTCACCTGTTAAAATATAACGGAAGCGTTCAAAAAAGCTCGTATCATACTTACCAGCGATAAAATCTTTGTTGTGCATTAACACATATAAATATTCGATATTGGTATCAATACCTTCGATAGCAAATTCTTTTAATGCAATTTGCATTTTTTTAATCGCTTCTTCTCGCGTTTTACCGTGAACGATCAGTTTGGCAATCATAGAATCAAAATAGGGTGGAATTTGATACCCTGTATATAAGTGGGTATCAACACGAACGCCTAATCCACCGGGTAAACTTAAGTTTTTGATAAGTCCTGGTGAAGGTCTAAAATCTAATTTCGGATTTTCTGCTAGAATTCTACACTCAATCGCATGTCCATTGACTTTTAAATCTAACTGTTTAAAAGACAATGGTTTTCCCATTGCCACAAGTAATTGTTCCTTCACTAAATCAACACCTGTAATCATTTCGGTAACAGGATGTTCTACTTGAATGCGTGTATTCATTTCAATGAAATAAAAATTTTCTTTGTCATCCACTAAAAATTCAAGTGTCCCTGCATTGACATAATGAATATTTTTAGTAAGCTTGATAGCTGCAGCATTCAATTTTTTTCTTGTAATTTCAGAAATAATAGGAGAAACAGCTTCTTCAACCATTTTTTGATGTCTTCTTTGTAAAGAACAATCACGTTCAAATAAAGATACAACATGTCCATGAGTATCTGCAATGACTTGGATTTCAATGTGTCGAGGTGATGCAATATAGCGTTCCATATATAATCTGCTATCACCAAACGATGCAGATGCTTCTAATTGTGTTTTTTCAAATGCTTGTCTTACATCTTGTTCGTGATGACAAATACGCATACCGCGTCCTCCGCCACCTGATACAGCCTTAATAATGATTGGATAGCCTATTTTTTCAGCCCATTCCACTGCTTTTTCGACAGTTTCTATGTCGCCATCGCTACCTTCAATAATGGGGACACCTGCAAGTTTTGCCATTTTTCTAGCGTTTGCTTTATCTCCCATCGCCGTGATGGTTGATGACGTTGGACCAACAAATTGAATCGCACAATCTTCAACCATGGATACAAAATCTGCATTTTCAGATAAAAAGCCATAGCCTGGATGGATATAATCACATCCACTCGCAATGGCAGCACTTAATACATTATTTTTATTTAAATAGGATTCTGTTGATGTATTCCCACCAATGCATATGGCTTGATTGGCCATTTTAACATGCATCGCATCTTGATCCGATTTTGCATAAACAGCAACGGTTTCTAACCCTAATTCGTGGCATGCACGAATAATTCTGACCGCAATCTCACCACGATTGGCAATTAACACTTTTCCCATGGCATGTTACTCCAAATCAAATAAGGCATCATTGATTCCAACAACTTGACCATTCATGACATGCACTTTAACGATCGTACCATCTTGTGGAGCTGTAATTTCATTCATAATTTTCATGGCTTCAATCAAGCATAAAACATCACCTTTTTTCACCTTAGTTCCGACTTCTACATACGGTTTTGATTTAGGTGAACTTGCAGCATAAAATGTACCCACAAGTGGTGAACCAATCGTAGAATCACTTTTCTCATTGGATTGTTTTTCATTATCTGTTTGAGGTTGTTGATACATTGGAGATGGTGCTACAACCGGTGTTACTGTTTGCGTTTGATGTTGTTGTTTTGATAATTTAATTGTCGTATCTTCAAATG
>CAZYNC010000011.1:0-18774 GCA_964648785.1 uncultured Acholeplasmataceae bacterium | reverse complement strand
TTAATGGGGTATGGTCAGTTTTTATCAAGACTTCATGCCAAAGGGATTCAATCAAAAGATGCTTTACTACAATTGGTGATTAAGCATCAACAAGAAAGTATGATCTATATAGAGCACTACAAACCTTCATTACACATTGTCAAAGAAGAATTAGATGCTATCTCAAAAGATATTCCGATTTATTTGAGACATGAAGATTATCACGGTATGACGCTCAATTCTAAGGCACTTGAAATCATGGATTTTCATTCAGCAGATGGTATTTTAAAAGAAGAAGATGCAACAAGAGCGCTTCAATCAATACCTAAACACAGCATTGAAACCTTAACAACATTTCTACTTAAAGCATATCGACAACTCAATCAATATGGCATCATTGGTGGACATAGTGATGATTTATATTATTTTAATGGGTATCATGATACTCTCAAGGCATTTTTTAACGCGAGTCATCAACATCCATTTTATAATCATCTTCTTGTTCATCATAAAACATTACATGATCACGTACAAGCACCGATCACACAAACAAAGTATGTAGAACTTGGTGCAGTTAAGATGTTCTATGATGGAACAACAGGGTCTAAAACAGCACTGATGTCGACACCTTATCACGATGATACATTTGGTATGAGAATTGTTGATCCACAAGTATTTAAAGACCAAGTTAGACAAGCTAGAGCTGCAGACATGCCAGTTGCCATTCATGTTATTGGCGACCAAGGGTTATTAGAAGTTGCAGAAATATTAAGAGAAATCCCTGTTAAAAAAGGACTTTATGATCGTGTTATTCATGGAAGTTATGCCAATAAAGAAGCGATCGACATATTAAAAACAATTGATGTATTTTTAGATATTCAACCTCAATTTTTAACAACGGATTTACCTCATACTTTAGACATGTTTAAACAAGAGCCAAAGATGGTTTTCCCATTTAAGACATATCATGACGAACAGATTTTGTATGGATACTCATCTGATGCACCAGTTGAAGATCCTAATCCTTTACTTGGCATTTATGCTGCAGTAACGAGAAACATCGGATATCGATATCAAGAACACCAACAAATGTCTCGTTATGACTCTATCAAAGCGTATACAACACATGCATGGATATTATCAAATGAACGAGGTGGATATTTAACACCAACATACCCTGCTCATTTTGTTGCATTTAAAAAGGACTTATTTGATATTGACGTTGAGTCACTAAAAACGTTACCTGTGAATCAAACTTGGATGTTAGGTAAAAACATTTATAAAGCACCTTAAGGTGCTTTTTTAAATGAAGAATATTATGTAAAACAAGGTCTTTTGTAAACGTACAAACGATATGATTGATACAATACAATTATAGTGAGGTTTTTTATGTTACAACTTATTCATATTAAAAAAATTTATCCGTTAAAATCCAATGATGTCACGGCATTAAAAGATGTAACACTTTCTTTTAGAGAAAAAGAATTTGTCTCTATTTTAGGACCATCTGGATGTGGAAAAACAACGATGCTAAATATCATTGGTGGTCTTGATCGTTATACTTCAGGTGATTTAAAAATAGAAGGCATCTCAACGAAAGATTTTAAAGATGCTGATTGGGATCAATATCGTAATCATCGAATAGGATTTGTATTTCAAAACTATCACTTAATACCACACTTAAGTGTTATTGAAAATGTTGCACTCGCACTGACATTATCAGGTGAAACAAAATTAATACGATTAGAAAAAGCGAAAAATGCATTGATTTCAGTAGGTTTACATGATCAACTCTTTAAAAAACCTAATCAATTATCAGGTGGTCAACAACAACGTGTTGCGATTGCAAGAGCGCTAGTCAATGATCCTGACATCATTTTAGCAGATGAACCTACTGGTGCTATTGACTCAAAAACATCCTCGATGATTATGGATGTTTTAAAAGAAATTTCTAAAACAAGACTTGTCATTATGGTGACGCACAATCCAGATCTTGCAAACTCATATAGTGACCGTATCATTGAATTTCTAGACGGTGAAGTCATTAAAGATTCTAAGCCATTTGACTTGAAAGAAGAAGATAATCGACCTCACGTCAAGAAAAAAACAGCGATGTCTTATGTGACAGCACTAAGTTTATCATTTAAAAACTTACTCACTAAAAAAATCCGAACTGTCATTACTGCATTTGCAGGTTCAATTGGAATTATTGGGATTGCGTTGATATTATCGATATCAAATGGATTTCAAATTTACATTACCAATGTGCAACAAGAACTATTATCTGCCGTTCCCATCACGATTGAAGAACAAACACTTATCTTACCGGACACACTACCAACAGGACCCCCAATTTTTCAAGATACGAATCCAGCACCTTTATTTCCAAATGGTCTATTCGTAACACCTTATACGCCTGTTCAACAAATTTCAAACTATACCCATTTTAATGTTTTAACAGATGAATATATGGCGTATTTAGATGGACTAGATACCGGACTTTATCAAGATATGACGTATCGTTATGATGCTGAACCACTTGTATTACGTGAATTAGATGGTGTTGTCAGAAGAATTTCATCCGGTAGCATTCGTATGCGTCAATTAAATACGGATAATCCAGCATTAATTGCAAGTCAGTATGATGTATTATACGGTAGATTACCAGAAGATGATGCATTAGAAATGGTCATTATTGTTTCCAATCGAAACCAACTAAGAGATTTTATCTTAAATAACTTAGGGTTTGAAGGAGAAGACGAGATTTTATTTGAAGATCTTGTCAATATGAATTTTAAACTTGTGCATAGTGGAATTTATTACCAACAAAATAACGAAGGTAAATTTTATTCAGATGCAAGAACTGCTTATGATTCAACTGAAGCAGTTTCATTAAACATCGTTGGCGTCATTCGAATTCAAGAAGGCGTTGATTCAGCTTTATTAAGCGAAGGTTTTGGGTATACACAAGCCGTTATCGATCATGTCTTAACATCTTCAAAAGATGCACCCATTATTCAAGCACTCGAGGCAAATTTAGAAGCAGGTGGTCTTGAAGGTCCTTTTGAATCGGTGTTTGATGATGCGACATACTCAAGAAGAAGTGATGTCATCAATTTACTTCAAGTATTAGGTGCTTCTCAATTTCCAAGTCAAATTACGATTTATGCCAATGATTTTGCCGCAAAAGAAGCAGTTGCAAGTTATTTAACCGCATTTAACGATGATATACCAGATAGTGAAGTTTATCGTAAAATCATTCATACCGATTTCACACAAACTTTATCATCTTATTTATCACAAATTGTCACGAATATTACGTATTTACTCGTCGCATTATCAGGGATTTCACTACTCGTTTCATCTGTTTTAATCGGTATTATTACCTATGTTTCAGTTATTGAAAGAACGAAAGAAATTGGTGTACTTAGAGCAATTGGTGCACGTAAAAAAGATATTAGTCGTGTTTTTAATGCAGAAACAATTATTATTGGATTTTTATCTGGAACACTTGGGATCATCGTGACGTTAATCATGAATCCTATCATCAATTCCATCATTGAAAGTCTTGCAGATATCAAAAACATCGCGGTCTTAAACCCACTCACTGGTATTGTTTTAATTGTCTTGAGTATTGCATTAACCTTGATTGCTGGCTTTATTCCTGCTAAAATAGCATCGAGAAAAGATCCAGTGGTTGCACTGCGTACGGAGTAATATGACAATAGAAATATGGTTTGATTTTATGTGTCCACAAAGCTATTTACTACAAATGTCTTTAGTAGAAGCTTTGAAACAATATCCAGATAAAAACCTTGACATTTTATATCGTAGTTATGAAATGTTGCCGGGGATGGAAGAACAATCTGAAACATCTTTATATAATGTTATTGCAACGCATTTATTAATTGAACGTCATGAAGTAGAAGCATTTTTTAAAGATTACCCAGTCATTCAGGATCAACAACCATATAAAGTTTCGCATATTCATCGTTTATCACATTTAGCAAAAATTTATCATAAACAACATGAATTTGTCACCCATATATTAAAAGATTATTACGAACGACATATCAACATTAGTGAACATCAATACTTGCTAGACACATGTTTATCTTTAGAAATTCCGCAAGATAAAATTCTTGAAGTCTTACACTCGACTAAATATCAAACACAAGTTGATTCTAACCGAGAAAACGCAATTTTGAAAGGCATACATCGTATCCCTCACATGCGCATCAATGGAACACAACCTATGTATGGTTTTCAAAAAGTGAGTCAACTTTTACAAGCATTACAATACGCAAAACAAATGGAAAAAAGAAAAGACGTATGCGATGATGATTCTTGCGAGGTTACCAAATAGGCCGGGACGTGGCGTAGCTTGGTAGCGCGCTTGGATGGGGTCCAAGAGGTCGCAAGTTCAAATCTTGTCGTCCCGACCATTATAAAATAAGGAGAAAACATGTCTGTTTTCAATTATGAAGTAGAAACATATAAGCATGAAAAAGTATCATTACATACATATCAAGGAAAAGTATTGCTTATTGTCAATACGGCACCTAAATGCGGTCTAGTAGGTCAGTATGAAGGCTTGCAAAAACTCTATGATCAATTCAAAGATCAAGGATTTGAACTATTAGATTTTCCTTGTAATCAATTCATGAATCAAGCTCCACAAAGTAACGAAGAAATACAGTCTTTTTGTGAGCTATCCTATCATACAACATTTACGACCTTTGCTAAAATCGATGTCAATGGTAAACATGCGCATCCACTCTATCAATACTTAAAAAAACAAGCGCCTCAAGATCGTAACGCAGAAGGCGTTCTTAAAAAAGGATTACTATCAAAAATGATGGGATCTAGCATTAAATGGAATTTTACAAAGTTTTTAATTAACCAGCAAGGTGAAGTCATTTACAGGTTTAGCCCCACGGTACAACCAGAAGCACTCGCACCTTTTATTGAGACATTACTAAGTAAAAAGGTCTAACAATTTGTTAGACCTTTTTTGTTATAGTTTTTCTTCAAATGATAAGTGATAATCTTCATAAAGTGTCACATCCAAATTACCATTCATATCACGAATAGCATCTATCAGTATTTTTGGATCATGATCTTTTTTGAGGATAATTTTATACGTGAGTTTAAATAAAGTTCCAAATTCGGTAGATTTAACTTTATCGAGTTTAAAAGATTTTGTATGTGTTTTTAAAACAGCATCCACTACACCTTTTAAATTCATTTGTTCTGGTATATAAAATACGAGTTTCGCAAATGATTGTGTTTGTTGAAGTAAAAATTGTGATAATAATGCAAGAACAATAGAAAGAAATAACGTAATAATAATTCCCATTAACACATACCCTAATGCAATTGATAATCCTATCCCAACAGAAGCAAGAATGAAACCTAAATCAGAAGAATCATTCATCGCGAGTCTAAATCTTACAAGTGTAAAGACACCGGCTAAACTAAAGGCACGCGCTAAATTATTGGAAACAAGTAAGACAATAATACTCACAACAAGCGGCATAATAAGAAGTGTAAATAAGAAACTTTTATCATATCCATCCTTTCGATGTGATAGATGATAACTCATCGCAAGCATCGATCCAAGTAATGTTGACATACTTAAGACGATGAGTAATGTTGAGATGGTGAGGGGTTCTAACGTTAAAACCCAGTAAATTGTGAATGACATAGTGTAGCTCCTTTATGTTGTAGGTGTGTTAAACCAATTTTTGATAGTGATTGACTGTAAAACTTGTGTTTAGATAAATAATGCGTGATAAATCTAGGTAATGATTGATCATATTTAATTTCCATGATGACAGTTTCATGATTAAACAAAGCTGTTTTAACATTGTCAAAAGTATAAGAAACGTCATAATCAAATGTTACACGCAAATGATGATATACATCATCAAATGCAATACGATCATATTCAATTAAGCAATACCGTGATATAGGTTGATGGGTAATTGACGCTAAATAGGAAGTGTTAAAAGCATCTTTAATCAGTGTATGGTAGTCATCTTGTTGACTATCTTTTTGATTGATGGATATTCTTTTTTTGTGTGATCTCTTTAAGTATTTAGTTTTTACTTCTAAATACATCATTGTTGAGTCTTCATACCATCGCAATCGATATTTTTCTTTATATGAGGGTTTTTCTAGACTTTTATGAATAATTCTAGCTTCTTTATCGTCTAAATAGATAGAATGTATTTTGTATGGTACAATATTTTTCGGGTCATGGTGTTGATCAAGCGTCATGTTGCCTTTTAAAAAAGCAATCATTTCTGATGCTTGAAGTTTCGTTAAGATATATTTTTTTTCATAACGTTCAAACGATTGTTTCATATGAACTATTGTATCATGAAAGCGCTATATATGATACAATAAAATACGAGCACCCGTAGCTCAGTTGGATAGAGCGTAACCCTCCGAAGGTTAAGGTCGCATGTTCAATTCATGTCGGGTGCGCCATTCAATGGAGGAATACTCAAGTGGCTGAAGAGGCGGGCTTGGAAAGCTCGTAGGCTGTAAAAGGCGCAGGGGTTCAAATCCCCTTTCCTCCGCCATAAATATACTCTAAATCCTGATCTAAAAAGGTCAGGTTTTTAATTATGATATAATTTATGTAAGGAGATATCGATGTATCATGGATTAGACCAACTTAAAAATGAAGCAAAAGCATTAAAAAGATTTCGCTACTTAAAAATGAGTGGAGGTTTCTTAGCCTACTTTGCCTTTTCTTTTTTTCTTATTTTTGTTTTACTAATTTTACAATTAGATGATTTGATCCTATACGCATTTTTTTCTGCAGTGATATCGTTTCTAATAGGATTTGTTTTTATGGTGTTCCATGTTACGACTTCAAAGAAAAAAGAAATCATATTTCAAAAATTACTATTTGAGTATTTATGGCAACCAATCATTGTTAGAAACACTTTTGATTTAAAAAATGATTATTTTTTAACCAATGAGAAGTCTTATGATGGAGAATTTATTCATCATCCAATGATTCCTTCAAGAGCATCAGAATCTTATGAATATGAACTACAAAACATCTCTAAACAACTAAAAATGGTTGCTTTATGGGCATATACAAGATCGACTAATGGTCAAGGTGGATCCTCTACGAGTACATATTTTAGAGGATACGCATGTGAAACCAATATCGATGTACAGGGACTATTGTATGTTAGAAAAAATGCTTGGTATCAAAAAATAACCGCAAATTTTAATGAATTCAGTAACTACAAAGTGATCGATGATCTCATGGTCAATGGTGACTATACAGAAGAATTAAAATTGATTAGGAATAAGGTGATGTCATTTGGGTTTGAAGAGGTATCGTTAATCAATCACCAACAAAAACTGATGATTCTTATTCACAAAAGAACCTTTATTCCACCAATGAAACAGTATAATCAAGAAACTTATGATAAGCATGAAGCATTTTTAATGAATTTAGTCAATGTCATGGAATATATCGCAACTTTATAAGAAAAAAACACTCGTAATAGAGTGTTTTTTTTATAATTGTTCGATACTATTTAAAAATGCTTCAATAGGTTGATCCCCTAATAGTTCAATGTTATCATTGATAACAATTTTAGGAACTCCAGATACATTATATTGTTGAGATAATGCTTGGAAAGTGTTCGCTTCAATCATTTCACCTTGAACATGAGGATTAAGCATGGCAAGTTGATGCGCTTTCGCAACTGCACCTGGGCAATGTGGACATGATAATGTTACAAATACTTTAATATCAACAGGTTTATTAATTTTTTTAATGCGCTCAAGCGTTGCTGCATCAAATCCAGGATCAGCACCTGACATTCCTAATATACCAGATAAAAACGAATTGATTTCATGTCCTGCAGGAATACCATTGAATTTAACACCAGAATAATTGCCTTCACTGTCTAGCATAACAAAACTTGGTGTTAAGGTAACTCCATATTGAGTTGCAAGATCTTGATCGTTGTCTAAGTCTTTGACTTCTACAGATAGTTTATCATTGAGTGCACTTACTTCCTCAAGTAGTGATTGTGTTTCCTCGCAATACATACAAGCTTCTTTATTTGCTTGTGTAAATAAGACCATGGTCACAGGATTGACCATTTGTGTTAAGTGTGATTTGATTTGATCTTTCACTTGATCATTAAGTAAATTTGCCATATAATCTCCTTTTTTATTGGTTTAAATATTGATTCATAGCAAGCGCTGCTTTGGCACCTTCAGCGGTTGCAATAATAATTTGTTTAAATGGTTGGTTTGTGACATCACCTGCTGCATATAAACCTTCACAGCTTGTTTCTTGTCTGTCATTCACAATAATTTCACCTAATTCATTTACATTGACAAGATCAAGCACGAGAGAAGTGTTTGGTATGGTTCCAATTTCAACAAATAAACCTTCAGCTTCAATATGATAGGTTTCATTTGATTTTTTATCTAATACTTTTAATCCTGTCATGTGAACGTCACCTAAAACTTCAAGTATTTGGGTTTGTAAATGAATCGTTAAATTGTCAATTGATTCTAATTTTTTAAGTAGAACTGCATCGGCACGCCACTCACTTCTATGAACAACTGTAATTTTTGATGCCCACGGTACTAAATCAATCACAGCTTCAGCTGCGCTATTACCGCCACCAGCAACGACAACATGTTTGTCTTTGAAAAACGGTGCATCACATGTTGTACAATAGGAAACACCTTTATTCGCAAATGTCATTTCACCTGGTATGTCAAGTTTCCTTGGTGAACCACCCGTTGCATACAAAATTGTCTTACTATGTAAAATCATACCATTAGATACTGTAACTTCAAAGTTTTTTCCATTTTTTTGAATCGATTGAACGTTAACCTCATTTAAAATTGGAATGTCTAAATGATTTGCATGTGTTAGAAATTGATCCGATAAGTCTTTACCTAATATATGTTTGAAGCCTAAGTAATTTTCCACTTCAGACGTATTATGAAGTTGACCGCCAATTTCTTTTGTAAGGACGCCAACTTTTTTACCTTTTCTTATTAAATATAACGCTGCATTGAGACCTGCAGGGCCACCACCAATCATAAGTGCATCAAATAATGCTTGATTTTTAAAGACATCGTTTTTTGTTTTTTGCGTAACATCGAATGAAAACATCTTATATCCCCTTAATAATGATATTGATCGCATCTTCAACTTGTTTTGATGAGAGATTATTTGTATCGACAATCGCTTGTTTAAGATTTTCTGTTGTTAAGATACCAATCGCTTTATCAATGCTCGAACGTATGGCTTTTAATTGAATGACAATATCCACACAAGCATGATTTTGTTCCATCATGTCTAAAACACCTTGCATTTGACCTTTTGTTCGTTTAATACGATTTTTTAAGTTGACATCACAATACATATCAAACCTTCTTTCATTATGATTATACCCCATGGGGTATATAAAATCAAGAGGAATGATTGTAAATAAAATATAATTTATGTATAATGAATGAGATTTAAAAGGAGTATTATGTTAGTCATAGTCGGTGCAAGTGCAAGTGGTAAAACTGAGATTGCAAACACACTTGTCAATCAATATCATTACATCAAAAGTATTACTTCAACAACGCGAGATAAGAGGGTGTATGAAATTGATGACATCCATTATCACTTTTTGACAAAAGAACAATTTCAACATAAACTCAATCAACAAGCTTTTGTAGAAACAAATCTATATCAAGATCGTATGTATGGTCTACAAAAAGATGAAATAGGACCTAATAAAATTATCATACTAGATCCAAATGGATGCAATGCGATTTATCGACTCTATCCTAATGAAACATGCATTGTGTATATTCATAGCGAAAAAGAGATTAGACAAACAAGAATGCTTGCTAGAGGCGATGATCCGCATCAAATTTCAAAAAGAATTTTAGAAGATGATACCATATTTAACATCAATCATCTTGACAAAATTCATCTTATCATCGATAATCATCATCAAACGATTTTATCAATTGCACAAGACATTCATGCTTTTTATCAACGCTTTATTAAAGGAGAGAATTTATGATTATTTCCCCATCCATACGTTCAAATGTATTTTTGAATGCACATCCAAGAGGGATTCAAGCTTACATACAATCATTATTTCAAGAAGCACGTACTTTTCAATCGTTTAAAGGTCCTAAAAATGTCCTGATAATAGGTGGTTCTTCAGGATATGGTTTAGCTTCAAGAGTTGCACTTGCAGTTTGTGCCAATGCCAATACGATCAACGTGTCATTTGAAGGTGCACCTTCTGATAAAAGAACAGGGACAGCTGGTTTTTGGAATAATGTGTACTTTTTAGAAGAAGCTCAAAAACTGACGACAAAACATATTGATATTGTTGCAGATGCTTTCAGTCATGACACCAAACAAACAGTCATTGAACGCATCCGTCAAGAGTTTAAATCGGTTGATCTTGTCATATATTCTCTTGCCGCAGGTGCAAGACCAAATCCTGAAACGGGAGAACTCGTTCGTTCAGCATTAAAACCTATAGGGGAACCTTTAGATGGTGAAACCATTGACGTATCAACAAAAACGCTAAAACCACTTCACATGGATGCAGCAACAGAAGAAGATATCAACAATACAGTCTATGTCATGGGGGGATCCGATTGGGAATCATGGATCACACAACTACATCAAGCTAACGTCTTGTCAAACGGTATAAAAACAATCAGTTATACGTATGTTGGTAGTGGCTCAATGGATAAAATTTACAGAGCTGGAACGATTGGAAAAGCAAAAGATGACTTAGAAGCAACATCGCTTAGAATGAATACTTGGTTAAAAGAAAAGTATCAAGGTGAATCACTGATTTCATCATCAAAGGCTGTTGTGACGAAAGCATCAGTATTTATTCCAGGTATTACATCTTATATTGCGTGTTTATTTGATGTCATGAAAGAAAAAGGGTTACACGAAACAACGCTTGCACACAAACACCGACTATTTAAAGACATGGTCTATGGAGAGTTAAGACGCGTTGATCAACTCCATCGTATTCGTATTGATCATTATGAAATGCAAGATGATGTTCAAGAAGCAACAATAAAAAAACTTGAGCAAGCAAAAGATCATATCATTGAACTTCAAGGGACACAAGATTTTGTCGATGAATTCCATCATATCCACGGGTTTGGATTTAAAAATGTTAATTATGAAGAAGATATTGATTTACAAGCGTTCACTTTTCAACATATCGATTTAACTATGTTATAAATTAAGGGATTTATCCCTTTTTTTTGTCATCAGTCTATCTGATTATATCAGTGTGATATAATATAGCAAATGAAAAAACTCATGATGTTTCTTGGACTTTTCCTTTTAAGTTTCGTCCACATACAATCTTTATCTATCTCAAATGGTTATCATATCAATCAAGATATTCCTTTTGAAACCGACATGAATGCAACGTTAGAAGGGTTTGCATCTTTTTATAATATTGTCATATTTATTAGGTTTAATGATGAAATAGATTATGAAGCACCATATGAACTTGGATACTATGAAAACATGTTTAATGGTGTCAACCAAATATCCTTAAGAGATTATTATTTAGAGGCTTCTTACGGAAAATTAGATATCCTATCAGAAATTGTGTTATCTGAAGGTGATATTTATTACTATACCGATATATATGACCGAAGTTATTATGAACCTAAAAGCACCTCAAATCCTAATGGAGTCGATGATACTCAAGGACAACAAGCAGAAAGAGAACACAATTTGTTAAAACGTGCGATTAATGAAGTGGACGCATTAGGTCTCATTGACCCTGCTTTAAATTTAGATGTCAATAATGATGGAGAAATTGATTCTATTACGTTCATGATTAGTGGAGAAGATAATGGTTGGGGATCATTACTTTGGCCACATAAATGGGAATTATACGACGTCTATGATGATGTCGATGCACCTCAAATCAATGGCATTAAAGCATATACATATACGTTTAATTTGCTTGGTAATGATAGAAACTATGACATGAAAGCGAGTGTTGGTGTTTTAGCACATGAAACGTTTCACTTACTTGGTGCACCAGATTTATACCATTACTATGATTTTTTTAGTTTAGAAAATGCTGGGGCATGGTCACTTATGGATAATTCGGCCGATACGCCAGTCCATATGCTTGGGTACATGAAAGAAACATATGGTGGATGGATTGAGGACGTAGAAACCGTAACGTCATCTGGTACCTATTCTTTGGCGCCACTTGCAAACAGTGATCAAAACTTGCTTAGAATTGATACAGGATATTCCAATGAGTATGTCTATTTAGAATATCGATTTCAAGATGGTAAATATGAATCTACCTTACCAGATTCAGGTTTACTAATTTACCGAGTTGATAAGGATTATGTTGGAAACGAATTAGGCTATGCAAATACATCGAATGGTGAAGGTATTAATGAAGTCTTCGTGTTTCGACCAAATATTGGGGATCGTGTTGAACCAATAAGGTTTCCTAATGACGAAGTCGAGTCATTTTATGGGAATTTAAATCAAGCCGCTATTTCTAACATCAATGTATTTAAAGAAGCAGGTACAACAACGTCATTTATTCTTTTTCATAGTGATGGAACATTGATGGATATCACGATTACTAATGTCATAGAAACTGACGGTATGATCTCATTTGACATTACTATGGATACGGTTTTAGATGTCAAGTTTATGATTGGGGATACTGAATATTCTTCAGATATGAAATTTATTGACCATCCACTGCTTTCATATGAAGGCACTCTCGTATTTGATGAAAGTTATGAAGTGTTTTATAGCTACTTAGATGAAGTCGTCGATCAAGATGCGCTTCAGTATGAAGACGTGATCCCATTTGATGCAACACACAATATCATTCATCTTGCAGTGTATTTAAATGAAGAATTTCAAACAACATTAACCTATGAATTTGAGTTTGTTGATGTGATTGAAACTGAACACAACCCGTATGGCAATATGCAAGATATGTTGTGGTATATACCGCCAATTGAAGATCTTAGTCTATTAGAACTTCAGTTTAATGATTTGTTTGAATTAGAAGATGAATATGATTATTTATATATTTTTAATGATCAATTTTCATATGCCTATACAGGAACCGCATTAAGTAATACGACACTCGATTTTTCAGATGTATCAAGTGGTTTTTGGATATTGTTTCAGTCTGATGAATACTTAGATGAATATTACGGGTTACATGCAGAAATAGAAATAGAAGTATCTACGCCAATTCCAGTAACGCAAGCTGTCTCACTTAAAGGTAATGCAACTCAAGACATTCCATATGGCGATACATATGTGGATTTAGGGTTACAAATTTTAACGCAAAATAAAGACTTATATGATGTTATCGTGATTGAATCAGTAGATGTTTTCATACCAGATACGTATACCGTTATTTATGAAATTTATCAAGATGATGTATTGATTTATACGCTTTCACGAGAAGTAACAGTCTTAGAACCAATCACGGTTGGGTTTAGTACTATTTTTGATTTTAATTATGAATTAGGTTCAGAACCAATTGATTTTGATAGTTTGTTATTTAATGTTGTAACAAATGGAGATATCTTTGATGTTATCGTTGATGAAGCGATTGATTATGATGTTGTTGGAATTTATGATGTGACATTAACAGTAAAAGATGCATTTGGATTTGAATCTACTCAAATATTTGAGGTATCTATTCAAGATACCACTGCACCATCCGTCACATTCAATGCCTCAATTGATACCATTTATGTAGGCGATACCTATACGGATGTAGAGATTTCTTATGAGGATTTAAGTGACGTTGTCGTTGAAATCACAGAAGATCTCAATACTGAAGAAATCGGTGTCTACACTATAACATATCAAGTGTCGGATATCTATGGCAATCAAACGATCAAGACACGATATATTCATGTTGTTGAAAATCCTTTTGTTCAATTTCATCTTGAACCTACCTTGACGACGTTAAGAGTTGGTGAAACATTTGATATACCAAGTTGTGTTGCTACTCATAAAAACAAGACGTATTCATGTCATGTTGATGTCTCATCGCTTAACACACTTGTGATTGGAGATTATGCAATCACCTATTCGGTGATCATAGAAGAAAAAACGTATAGCAATACGTTATATGTTTTTATCGTTGAGCGCAGTTATAAAATCAGTGAGGCAATACTGGTTAAGCATAAGGAGGATTTCTTATGAAATTATTACCTTATATCATCGCGTTTATGATCATTTCAGGGTTACTTTATATGTATCAAACAACCCCATATATGTCACTTAACGAAGGTCTTGATACAGTGTATATAGGAAATACCTATCGTGATCCAGGTGCAACGATTAAAATAGGAAATGATCATTATGAAATGTTGCCAACTCATCAAGTTGATACAACACAATTAGGAAAACAAGTCTTGACATATACCTATACATACAACGATCGGCTTTACTCAATTTCAAGACATATCATGATCATTGAATATGATCAATTTAGTATGTCATTAAATGCGGGCATCGATACCATCAGTATTGGTGAACGATGGACAGATGCAGGTGTGACTACTACGCATGATGTAGAAGTAGAAGTCATATCTTCAGTGAATCGATTGCGAACAGGAACTTATGAAGTGATTTACCGAGTCACATATATGGATGATATTTACGAGCTCACAAGATACGTGACAGTTGTTTCTTAAAAAGAATGTCTAAGACATTCTTTTTTTATGCTACAATATGGTGGGGTAAAATGATGAAAAAACATATTTTAATTGGCGTGATTTATGCAATGATTTTTGGATTGACGTTTATGTTTTCTAAAATAGGATTACAGTCTATTCATCCAATAGGACTCATTGCATTTCGATTTACGATTGCAAGCATGACACTGTTGATACTGCATATCTTGAAAGTCATCAGGATTCATTTCACAAAAAAACAACTGATACTTGTGTTACCACTTGTTTTTTTTCAGCCTATTTTAGGGTTTTCTAGTGAAGTATTTGGCATAAACTTTTCACAGTCTTCTGAAGCAGGTATGATGATTGCATTAATTCCTATTATTGTGGCGATTTTATCCTTTTTATTTAGTACAGAAAAGCCTACGCTTAAACAAGTAATCAGTATCATCATGTCTGTGACAGGGGTTCTTTTTATCCAATTCATGAATGTAAGAACGATTGCTGATTTTTCTTTATTAGGGGCAATACTCATGTTTGTTTCAGCGTTTGCTGCAGCGAGTTTTAATATGTTGTCAAGAAAACTATCGACCAAGATAACACCAGTACAAATTACTTCGTTTATGATGTTTACTGGTGCAATCGTTTTTATGAGTTGGTATGTCATGATTCTAGTGACTTCAAATAGTATCACGACATTTTTTGAGCCGATTCAACATGCATCTTTTATTTTATCGGTTTTATATTTAGGTGTCATTGCATCGATTTTAGGTTTTTTTCTCGTCAATTACAATTTAAAACATTTACCTGCTCATGTATCATCCATTTTTGCAAATGTTGCGACACTCACCTCTATTTTAGCAGGTGTGATCTTCTTAAATGAAGTCTTATATTGGTATCACATCATTGGTGCAATGATGATCATTTCGGGTGTTATTGGTGTCATTTTTTTCAGAAGAAAAAAGAATGTTATCACCGAAAACATCGTCACTGAAAGCTTATAACTATGATATAATATGCGTAATAGGAGAATGTTGTGAAACAAACCTTTTTATTTACAATTTTTGGGTCTACAGGAGACTTAACAGCACGTAAACTTTTACCTGCCATTAGTGAGCTCATTAAAAAGTCATACGATATCCATGTCATTGCTGTCGGCAGACGTGTATTTACTGATGCGGATTATTTAACGTATGTCAGTAAGAAAACATCCCAACCAATTGATCAAGATGTTCTAAAAGAACGTCTTCACTATATTGAGATGGATATACACGATCCTATACAATACTTAAATCTAAAAGAAAAACAACGTCCCTATTTAAATGGACAAACAAAAAGACTTTATTACATGGCAGTGGGTCCAGAACTTTTTGGTGTCATTACAGATGGATTACATCATGCGCACCTTGTGAAAAAAGATGACGTCAGCGATGTCGTTGCTTTCGAAAAACCTTTTGGTGAAGATTTGTTAAGTGCTGAAAACATCAATGCATTACTCTCAAAACATTTTACAGAACGTCAAATGTTTCGTATCGATCATTACTTAGGAAAAGAAATGATTCAAAATATTATGATGTTGCGATTTGCAAATCGTATTATCGAAGATTCTTGGCATAATAGAAGCATTAAAAAAATGTCTGTGTATGTGAAAGAAAAAGATGGTATTTTATCTCGTGCTGGCTATTATGATAAAGTTGGTGCGTTACGAGATATGATGCAGTCCCATGTATTACAAATCGTATCATTACTCACGATGGACATCCCAATATCGTATTATTCAGATGATGTAAAAAATGAAAAAGTCACGGCTTTAAAAGCTTTAACAATCGATGATTCTGAGACAGTACTTGGACAATATCAAGGGTATTTAGAAGAAGAAAATGTAGCAAAAGATTCTACAACTGAAACCTTTGTCTTTTTAAAAGGGTTTGTCAACACGCCAAGATTTAAAGGTGTACCTATTTACATGATCACAGGCAAAAGTTTAAATGAAAAAAATGCCTTTATTGACATAGAGTTTGAAGAAACCTCTGAACAACGTAAATGGCATTTACCGCTTTCTACAAATCGTTTACGCATTAATATAGCCCCAGAAGATGGATTTCAATTAACGCTTAATGCAAAAGTACCAGGTTTAAGAGAAGGTGTTCAACAAGTTCAATTAGGGTATGATGTTGATAATTTAGGCGTAGGTAATTTACCTGAAGCTTATGAAAAACTCTTGCTTGATATGATGGAACATCATCGTACGCTTTTTACAAGATGGGATGAGATTCAAGCATCGTGGCACATTATTGATTCTGTCTTAAAACAAGAAAAAACCATTTATACGTATCAAGACTACAACGATTTAGTCAAGTTTATCAAAGAAAAAACAGGTGAAACATTATTATGATTTATGACGTAACAATGCCAATTCATCAGGCGATGCAAGTGTATAAAAACAAAGAAGAAAAAAAACCAACGATATCATATCACATACAAACGACACCACATCACATCTCTGAAACGAATGTTTTTTTACCAATGCATACCGGTACCCACATGGATTTTCCAAGACATATGGATGCTGATGGAAACACAAGTACTGGATTTGATGCGACGACTTTTTTTCATCAAAATGTTGTTGTCATTGACTGTTTAGACGCTACAGAATATCTTGATATATCACACATAGAAGGTGTCTCTATAGAAAAAGGAGATACTGTTTTTTTTAAAACAAGAAATTCATATGAAGAAGACTTTAACCCTGAATTTATTTATGTATCATTAGCACTCGCAAAAAAGTTAAGTGAACTTGATTTATTGGCTGTCGGCATTGATGCATTAGGTATTGAAAGAAATGATGTGATGCATCAAACGCACTTAACCTTCATGCATAAAGGTATTTATATCATAGAAGGATTACGTTTAAAAGATGTTCCCGAAGGACGTTATCGTTATACGGCTTTACCTCTTTATGTTTTAGAAAGTGATGCACTACCATTACGTGTCCTCATTCACGATTAGACTTGCGATAATTGAAGATATTGATGCAATTATGTTAATTCGATATCAAGCATCATTGCGACTTAAAAACGATGGTGTTGATCAGTGGCAAGGCATAGAACCATCTATAGAAACGTTTTTAAAGGACATTCAGAACAATGAATGTTATGTCATGGTGAATGATCGTCAACACGTTATATCGATGGCATCATTGTGTCTTTCAAAAGAAATAGCGTATCAAGAACTGGTTGACTTAGAGATTAACGCCATGACCATTCATCGGATTGCGATCCATGATGATTTTGTTGCAAAAAAATTAACAGATATGTGGTTTCATTTTTTTGAAAACCAAGCTAAATTGCACCATTTAAGTCGAATTTATATTGACACGCATCCGAATAACTTCAAGATGCTTTCACTGTTAAACAAACATCATTTTACGTATATTGGGGAATTTGAATTTCAACATTTACCTTCTCCGTTAAGACGCTTGTTTATGAAAACGATTTTAAGTTGACTTTATCCATAACTATGTTAAAATATGGTTGATAAATTTTGAATATCAAACATTTTATATAAAAAGATTAGAATTGAGGCCCTCATGAAACTCTCAGAAATACAAAAAATGATTAAAGATTTTGAAAATTCAAACTTAACCGAATTAGAATTAACATTTGAAGATACGACAATTAAATTATCAAAACAACAACATCAAACGCAAACAGTGACACCAGTTGTAGCACCATCTCCAATGTATCAACAACCTCAAACTGGAAATGAAAAACAATCCAATGAGAAAAGTGATCATACAATTGGCTCACCACTAGTGGGTACATTTTATGCTGCAAGTTCGCCTAAATCAAAACCGTATGTAGAAGTCGGAACTAAGGTGAAAAAAGGCGACGTGTTATGTTTGATTGAAGCCATGAAAATCATGAATGAAATTACCGCACCACACGATGGGACGATCGTTAAAGTACATGTTATGAATGGTCAAGTTGTTGGAATCGATGATGCCTTATTTGATTTGGAGTAACATGCCATGGGAAAAGTGTTAATTGCCAA